>NZ_JBIVHB010000037.1:0-43380 GCF_044748965.1 Cupriavidus sp. NPDC089707 | reverse complement strand
CGGCCACACTGCGCGTCAAAACCGAGCATCAACCACTGTACTACCGGTTCCTGGCGGCAAGCCGGCATGAGGGGCATGCAGTCATCTCTCCCGCAAGCGGGAGAGGGAGCACATCAGCAGAAGTTGAAAAGCCAGCAGCACATCAAGCCGCTGCCGGTTTTCTCCCCTCTCCCGCAAGCGGGAGAGGGAGCACCTCAGCGGAAGTTGAAAAGCCAGCAGCACATCAAGCCGCTGCCGGTTTTCTCCCCTCTCCCGCAAGCGGGAGAGGGAGCACATCAGCAGAAGTTGAAAAGCCAGCAGCACATCAAGCCGCTGCCGGTTTTCTCCCCTCTCCCGCAAGCGGGAGAGGGAGCACATCAGCAGAAGTTGAAAAGCCAGCAGCACATCAAGTCGCTGCCGGTTTTCTCCCCTCTCCCGCCCGCGGGAGAGGGGCCGGGGGAGAGGGCCGGCGCATCCACGCAGTGCCGCACGCCAATTCCTGAAACAGCTAGTCCCATCAGACGATGGCACCCCGCCCACCCGATGCAAACATCAACGCCAGCCACAAGACAAAGCGAAAAGGAGACCGCGGTGCATCACGACAACAACCCCAAGGAACTGGCCGCACGCCTGATTGCGCGCGCCGAGCAGATGATTCCCGCGCTGGCGGAACGCGCCACCCAGGCCGAAGCCGAAGCGCGCATCCCCGCCCAAACCATCGCCGAGATGCAGGCCGCGGGCTTCTTCAAGGTGCTGCAGCCGCGCCGCTACGGCGGCTATGAGCTCGACCCGCAGACCTTCTTCCGCATCCAGATGGCATTGGCCAGGGGCTGCATGTCCACCGCCTGGGTCTACGGCGTGGTCGGCGTGCACAACTGGCAACTCGCCCTGTTCGACGAACGCGCGCAGCAGGAGGTCTGGGGCAACGATCCCGGCACCCTGATCGCCTCGACCTATATGCCGGTTGGCAAGGTCACCCCGGTCGAAGGCGGCTACCGTTTCTCCGGCCACTGGAAGTTCTCCAGCGGCAGCGAACTGTGCGACTGGATCTTCCTGGGCGGCCTGGTGCCTCCGTCCGAACCCGGCGGCGCCTACGACTACCGCACCTTCCTGCTGCCGCGCTCTGACTACAAGATCGTGCGCAACTGGGACGTGCTGGGCCTGCGCGCCACCGGCAGCCACGATATCGTGGTCGATGACGTGTTCGTCCCCGACTACCGCACCCACCGCGCCGTCGATGGCGCCATGGGCACCAGCCCTGGCCTTGCCGTGAACGACTTGCCGCTGTACCGCCTGCCGTTCGCGCAGATCTTCGTGCGTGCCGTGTGCACCGCGTGCATCGGCGCGCTGGAAGGCACCCTCGACGACTTCGTCGCTTACGCCGACGGCCGCGTCAGCAGCAACGGCGGCAGCAAGACCGCGGAGGATGGCGGTGCGCAACTGGCCTGCGCCAATGCGCAGGTGGCCGTCGACGAAATGCGGACCATCCTCGAACGCAACTTCGAAGAGCTGCTTGCCATTGCGCGCGAAGGCGGCCAGGTGCAGACGCCACGACGCCTGCATTTCCGCTACCAGTCGTCGCAGGTGGCCGAGCGCTGCGCACAGCTCGCCAACAGCCTGCTGCGCTATGCCGGCGGCAACGGCATCTACCGCACCAACCCGATGGTGCGCCGCTTCCTCGACCTGCACGCGGCGCGCGCCCACTATGCCAACAACCTGGACCGCTTCGGCCAGAACCTGGGCGGCGTGATGATGGGCCGCGCCAACACCGACTTCTTCATCTGAAGCCGCGCACCGGCAAGGGAACCCATCATGACCCAGAGCACAGCGCGCATGCAGGCCAGGGAGTTTGACGTGGTGGTGGTCGGTTCGGGCGCCGGCGGCATGCTGGCCGCCTGCCGCGCCGCCGACCGGGAACTGTCCGTGGTGGTGCTGGAGAAGAGCAGCCAGTACGGCGGCACCTCGGCGGTGTCCGGCGGCGGCATCTGGATCCCGCTCAACCACCATATCGCACCGGCGGGCGGGCAGGACGACTACGCGAAGGCGTTCGAGTATGTGCTCGCCTGCACGGGGGAAGACGGCGACCCGCAGCGCATCCGCGCCTACCTGGAGCAGGCGCCGCGCATGCTGCAATACCTGGAGCAGCATGCCGGCGTGCATTACTACACGCTGCCGCGCTACGCCGACTACTTCCAGAAGCTGCCGGGCGCGATGCCCGGCTACCGCGCGCTCGACCCGATGCCGTTCGACGGCGCGCGCTTGCGTGAAGAATTCGACCGGCTGCGTCCGCCGTCGCCAGGCACGCTGGTGGGCGGCCGCGTGGCCGTGACCTCCGGCGAGGCGCATGCGCTGCTGTGCCGCTCGCCCGGCTGGTTCGGGCTGGCGGTGCGCCAGTTCGCCCGCTACTGGCTCGACTTCGGCTGGCGCCGCAAGACCCGGCGCGACCGCCGGCTGACGCTCGGCAACAGCCTGGCCGGTGGCCTGCGGCGGGCGATGATGGACCGCGCAATCCCGCTGTGGCTCGATACCGCGCTGCAAGACCTGATCATCGAAGACGGTTCGGTCCGCGGCGTGCGCGCCATGCAGAACGGGAAGGTGGTGGAAATCCGCGCGCTGCATGGCGTGATCCTCGCCGCCGGCGGCTTCGAGCGCAGCCAGGCCATGCGCGAGCAATACCTGCCGCAGCCGACGCAGGCCGGCTGGAGCGCGACGCCGCCCAACAACACCGGCGACGCGATCCGCGCGGGGCAGGACGCCGGTGCCGGCGTCGCGCTGATGTCGCATGTGTGGGGCGCGCCCACCGTGCAGGTGCAGGGCGAGGAAAAGCAGCGCGCGCTCTTCATCGAGCGCGCCATGCCGGGATGCCTGGTGGTGAACGGGCAGGGCCGGCGCTTTGTCAACGAGGCCGCGCCGTATTCCGAGTTCGTGCCGGCCATGTACCGCGACCACGACAAGACCGGCTGCAGCGTGCCGGCGTGGATGGTGTTCGACGCCACCTTCCGCCACAAGTACCCGTGCGGGCCGATCCTGCCTGGATCGGTGATGCCGGACCGCAGCATTCCGGCCGGCCTGTCCGGCATCCTGGTGCGCGCCGACACGCTGGCGCAGCTGGCGCAGCGGATCGGCGTGGACGCCGGCGGGCTGGCCGACAGTGTCGCCCGCATGAACCGCTACGCCACCACGGGCGTGGACGAGGAATTCGGCAAGGGCGACAACCTGTTCGATACCTACTACAGCGACCCGGCGGTCCGCCCCAACCCGTGCCTGGCACCGATCGGCAAGGCGCCGTATTACGCCGTGCGGCTCGATGCCGGCGATATCGGCACCAAGGGCGGGCTGGTGACCGACGGCAGCGCGCGCGTGCTGCGCGAGGATGGCAGCGCCATACCCGGGCTGTTCGCCATCGGCAATACCAGTGCCTCGATGATGGGCACCAGCTATCCCGGCGCGGGCTCGACCCTGGGCCCGGCCATGACCTTTGGCTATATCGCTGCGGACGTGATCGCGCAGCAAGCGCGGCAGCCTGCCGCCCCGATCCCTCTCCACGCTCAACCCGTACAGGAGGCCCTATGAGCGCCAATCCCGAAGCCACCCCCACGCTGCGCGACGACATGCTGATGGCGATGCGCCGCATGGCGCGCTCGGTGGCGGTCATCAGCTGCCGCCAGGGCGAGCGCCGCTATTCGATGTCGGTGACGGCAGTCGACTCGCTGTCGGCGGATCCGCCATCGCTGCTGATCTGCATCAACCGCAACGCGTCGATCTACCCGCCGCTCGATGCCGGCACGGACTTCTGTATCAACTTGCTGGCCGCCGACCATCGCGACATCGCGGTGGATTGCAGCGGCCGCCTCAAGGGCGAGGAACGCTTCACCAGCGGCGAGTGGGAGGACGACCTGCTTGGCGTGCCGTGCCTGCGCAACGCCCAGGCCAACCTGGTCTGCCGGCAGGACGGCCGCTTTGACTATGGCACCCACGCCGTCTTCATCGGGCGGCTGCGCGAGGTGCGGCTGGCGGGCGAGGTGTCGCCGCTGGTCTATGTCGACGGCGCCTATACGACCTCCGCGCCGCTGCACGCGCTGTGTTCGGCCTGAGCCCCGAGGGCGAGAGCATGCATCCCGATTCCGTCACGCCGGTCTACCCACCGCTGCGCCTCGATGACCCGGACGCGCACCCGTGGCAGGCCGACTGCGATGCCGTGGTAGTGGGCTTCGGCGCCGCGGGTGCCTGCGCGGCGCTGGAAGCGGCGCGGGGCGGCGCGCGCGTGATCGTCGCCGAGCGCTTCGAAGGTGGCGGCGCCAGCGCGAAGAGTGGCGGGGTGGTGTATGCCGGCGGCGGCACGTCGTACCAGACCGCGGCGGGCTATGCCGATACGCCGCAGGCGATGGCGGATTACCTGCGCCAGGAGACCGGCGGCGTCGTCAGCGAGGCGACGCTGCAGTCCTTCTGCGAGCGCAGCCGCGACATGCTGGCCTGGCTGGAAGACGCGGGTGTGCGCTTTGCCGCCACCGTGCCGCCGCGCAAGACGTCGTACCCGGCGCAGCCGTATTACCTCTATTACTCCGGCAACGAAGCCGTGGCCGCGTATGCGCGGCACGCCGCGCCAGCACCGCGCGGGCACCGCGTGAAAGGCCCCGGCATGTCCGGCAGCACGTTGTACGGCGTGCTGCGCGGCGCCGTGGAAGCCCGCGCGGAAATCACGGTCATGCGGCAGACCGCGGCGCGCCGGCTGATTGTCGACAAGGACGGCGCAGTCATCGGCGTCGAACTGTGGCAGGTGCCCCAGGGGCGCCAGCAGAAGCGCCACGCCCGCCTGGCGCGGCTGGCCGAGCGCCTGCACAACGCCATGCCGGGCGTTGCGGACCTGCTGCGCCAGCGCGTGCTGCAGCTGGAACTGCGCCATGCGCGACCCGTGGCAGTGCGCACCCGCGCCGTCGTGCTGACAACCGGCGGCTTTATTTTCAACCGCGCCATGGTGGCGCGCCACGCCGGCAAGTACCTGCAGAACTGGCGCCTTGGCGCCACCGGGTGCGATGGCAGCGGCATCCGGCTGGGCGAATCGGCGGGCGGGGCCGCGCGGCACCTGGAGCGCGTGTCGGCCTGGCGCTTTATCAATCCGCCGTTCGACTGGGCGCGCGGATGCGTGGTCGACGGGCAGGGCGCGCGCATCGGCAACGAGGAAACCTATGGCGCCACGCTGGGCCACGCCATCTGCGAGCGGCACGGCGGACGCGCGTGGCTGATCCTGAACCGCGCGCTGGCCCGCGCAGCCTTGTGCGAATGCGCGGGCGGGCGGCTCTGGGCCTTCCAGGCGTTGCCCGCCGCGCTGTTGATGCTGACCGGCGCGCGCCGCGCCGCCAGTCTCGAGGCACTTGCCGACAAGCTGGGCATGCCCGGCGCTGCGCTGCGGGCAACGGTCGAGGCCTACAACGCCGCTGCCCGCGGCGACATCCCCGACCCGGCCGGCAAATCGGCGCCGATGTGCGCCTCGCTGGAAACCGGGCCATGGCTCGCCATCGATATCTCGGCGAACAGCCGCGTCTTCCCCTGTCCGGCGATCACGCTCGGCGGCTTGTCCGTGGAAGAGTCCAGCGGCCGAGTACTGGCTGCCGCCGGCGGCGCGCCCATTCCGGGCCTCTACGCCGCAGGCCGGACCGCCGTGGGCATCGCATCCAACCACTACGTAAGCGGCCTGTCGCTTGCCGACTGCATCTGGTCGGGGCGCAACGCCGGCCGCCACCTGACACAACAACCTGCCGGCGAGCGGCAGGCACACACCAACGAGGAGAGTTCCCATGAGCCGACGTACTGAAGGCAAGATCGCGATCGTTACCGGGGCCGCCAGCGGCGTCGGCAAGGAAGACGCCCTGCTGCTGGCCCGCGAAGGCGCGCGCGTGGTGCTGACCGACCTGAACGAGGAGGCGGGCCACGCGCTGGCGCGCGAGATCGGCGAGACCGCGCTGTTCGTGCCGCACGACATTGCCAGCGAAGCCGGCTGGCAGCAGGTGATGGCGCGCACCGAGCAGCGCTTCGGCGCGCCGAACGTGCTGGTCAACAACGCCGCGATCCTGATGCTCGGATCGGTCGAGGACGCCACGCTGGAGCAATGGCAGCGCGTGATGCGCATCAACGCCGACGGCTATTTCCTTGGCTGCAAGTACGGCGTTGCCGCGATGAAGGCGGGCGGCGGCAGCATCGTCAATATGTCGTCGGTGGCGGCATTGGGCGGCATGGGCGCCTTCTGCGCCTACAGCGCCAGCAAGGGCGCGGTGACGGCGCTGACGCGCGCGGTGGCGGGCCACTGCAAGCAGAGCGGCTACAAGGTGCGCTGCAACTCGATCCATCCCGATGGCATCCTCACGCCGATGACCGCGGCCTTCCTGCCCGGCGGCGCCGCGGCCCTGCCGGAAGAGGTGGGCGGCGCCGAGCCGATGCAGCGCATGTGCCACCCGCGCGACGTGGCGAACCTGGTGCTGTTCCTGGCTTCCGATGAATCGCGCTTCATCAATGGCACGGAACTGCGCATCGACAACGCGCAGACCATCATGGGCGTGGCCTGACGCCACCCGCAGCGAGAGAAGGACATCATGGCGCCAGTGCAATTCCATCGGCTGCAGATCGCCGAAGTCATCACGGAAACGGAGCAGGCGCATTCGCTGGTCTTCGCGCTGCCTGACGGCTTGCGCGATGCCTTTGCCTATCGTCCCGGCCAGTTCCTGACGCTGCGCGTGCCCGTCGACGGCGTGCCGCTGCAGCGCTGCTATTCGCTGTCGAGCACGCCCGAGGTCGACAACGCCTTGCGCGTGACGATCAAGCGGGTGCAAAGCGGGCGCGTGTCCAACTGGATCTGCGACCACCTTGGCGCGGGCGATACGGTCGAGGTGATGCCGCCAGCCGGCGTGTTCACCCCGCCTGCGTTGCATGGCGATTTCCTGCTGCTCGCCGGCGGCAGCGGCATCACGCCGGTGCTGTCGATTGCCAAGGCGGCGCTGCGCCACGGGCGGGGCGCGGTGACGCTGGTCTATGCCAATCGCGACGAGCGTTCCATCATCTTCCGCGAGGCACTCGGCGAGCTGGCAATCAAGCACCCCGGCCGGCTGCGCGTGATCCATTGGCTGGACAGCGTGCAGGGACCGCCGACGCAGCGCCAGATCGAGGAACTGGTGCGGCCGTGGAGCCTGGCCGAGTGCTTCATCTGCGGGCCGGGCCCGTTCATGGACGCGGCCCAGGCGGCGCTGCAGCAGCTGGGCGTGCCGCGCGGCAAGCTGCATGTGGAGCGCTTTGTCTCCCTGCCGGATGCGCCGGCGGCCAGGCCGTCGGCTGCGCCTGTCCCGGTTGCGCCGGGCGCCATGCGCGGCGCGGCGCTGACCGTGCAGCTCGATGGCGCAACCCACCAGCTCAATGTCGCGCCCGACGAAACGATGCTTGATGCGCTGCAGCGGGCCGGCGTGGCCGCCCCCAATTCCTGCCGCGCGGGCCTGTGCGGCGCCTGCATGTGCCAGGTGACGCAGGGCGACGTGACGCTCGGCGACAACCATGTGCTCGACAGCGCCGACCTGGAGGCCGGCTGGACGCTGGCCTGTCAGGCGCGCGCGGCGAGCGACGAAATCCACCTGAAGTTCCCGGATTGACATGACCCCATCTGACACCATCGACGCTATTGCGGAGCCGGCCATCCTCGACGCCGCTGGCCACGAGGACATCGCCGCAACGATTCCCGAACTGGTGCGGCGCGCGGCGCTGCGCCACGGCGAGCGCATCGCCATCCAGGAGGACGGACTGCGCCTGAGCTACGCCGCTCTGGATGCCTGCCGGATCCAGGCAGGCCGCGCGCTGATGGCGCTCGGCGTGCAGCCGGGCGACCGCGTTGCCGTATGGGCGCCGAACTTCTCCGAATGGATCATCGCGGCGCTCGCCACGCACAGCGTGGGCGCCGCGCTGGTGCCGCTCAATACGCGCATGAAGGGCGCCGAAGCCGGTGCCGTGCTGGCCGACAGCGGCGCGCGGCTGCTGTGCTGCGTCGACGATTTCCTGGGCGAAAGCTATCCGCAGATGCTGGCGCCGCATCGTCCCGCCACGCTGGAGCGGCTGGTGATCCTGCGGCCGGGGCAGGGCAGGGCGCTGGCCGACGGCGAGCTGGCGTGGGATGCCTTTCTTGGACTGGCGCAGCAGGTGGACATGGCGGCGTTCGCGCAGCGCGAGGCCGGCGTGCGCGGCGAAACGCCGATGGACATCATGTTCACGTCAGGCACCACCGGGCGTCCCAAGGGCGTGATGACCGCTCACGCGCAGAACCTGCGCGCCATCGACGGCTGGGCCGCGATCACGGGCGTGCGCGCCGGGGACCGCTACCTGATCGTCAATCCCTTCTTCCATACCTTCGGCTACAAGGCGGGATGGCTTGCCGCGCTGTCGCGCGGGGCCACGGTGCTGCCGCACCTTGTGTTCGACGCCGACGCCGTGATGACGCGCGTGGAGAACGAGCGCATCACGGTGCTGCCGGGGCCGCCGACGCTCTACCAGACCCTGCTCAACGCACCGCGGCTGCGCGAGTTCGACCTGTCATCGTTGCGGGTTGCGGTGACCGGCGCCTCGGCGATCGCGCCCGTGCTGATCGAGCGCATGCGCGAAGAACTGGGCTTCGACACCGTGATTACGGGCTATGGCCTGACCGAGTCGTGCGGCTTTGCCACGCTGACCCGCGCCGGCGACGATGCCGAAACGGTTGCCGGCACCTCCGGCCGCGCCATGCCGGGGATCGAGCTGCGCTGTGTCGATGCGCAGGGGAGGCCCGTCGCGACCGGCGAGCCGGGCGAAGTGCTGGTGCGCGGCTACAACGTGATGCAAGGCTACTTCGGCTTGGCCGGCGCAACGGCAGAAGCCATCGACGCTGACGGCTGGCTGCATACGGGCGATGTCGGCACGCTCGATGCGCGCGGCTACCTGCGCATTACCGACCGCATCAAGGACATGTTCATCGTCGGCGGCTTCAACTGCTATCCGGCGGAGGTGGAAAAACTGCTGACCGCCCACCCGGCCGTCGCCCAGGTTGCGGTGGTGGGCATGCCGCATGAACGGCTGGGCGAGGTCGGTCGCGCGTACGTCGTCTTGCGCCACGGCGCACGCCTGGATGCCGAGACCCTGATTGTCTGGGCGCGTCGGCACATGGCCAACTACAAGGTGCCGCGCGACGTGCAGTTCGTGACATCGCTGCCGGTGAGCGCGGCGGGCAAGGTGCTGAAGTATCAGCTGCGTGAAGCCTGATCAACGAGGGAATGACCATGACCGACATTGCTGACATCGCTGACCGCCTTGCGCGCCTGGAAGCAGCGGATGCGATCCGTGCGCTCAAGCTGCGCTACCTGCGTGCCTGCGATGACAAGGATGCCGAAGCGATGCGCGGATGCTTCGTGCCGGACGATGCGCATATCCACTATGACCGCATTGGCAGCTTTGCCGGGCGGGATGCGCTGGTGCAGTGCTTTGCGGAGCTGGCTTGTCGGCCTACGCTGCGCGAGATGCATTTTGCCGGGCAGGCGGAGATCCGGGTGCTGGATGCGGAGTTGGCGCAGGGCAGCTGGGATCTGGCGTACCTGGCGCTGGATGATGCCAACGGTTCGCGCACGTTCCTGACCGGGCGCTATACGGATGAGTATGTGCGGATCGATGGTGAGTGGTTGATCCGGTCGACGGTGTTCAGGACCGGGTTGCTGTCGGAGGGCGCGTAGGACTATGCACAAATGTCCGTTGAAGGCCAGAGAAGGGCCAGCGACGCGCTCGTCGTTCCAGCGCCGGCAGCGCTTTGTTTGGCGCGGGGCGCAGGTGATCAAATGTCGAAGTAGAGATGGAATTCCCACGGGTGCGGCCGCAGCTTCAACGTATCAATCTCGCGCGTGCGCTTGTAGTCAATCCAGGTCCTGATCAGGTCTTCAGTGAAGACATCTCCCTTTCGCAGGAACGCTGAGTCGGATTCCAGTGCGGAAAGCGACTCTTCGAGGGAACCTGGCACCTGCCGGATGCTGGCGGCTTCCTCCGGTGGCAGGTCATAGATGTTCTTGTCGAGCGGGTCGCCGGGATCCGTCTGGTTTTCAATGCCGTCAAGGCCGGCGAGCAGCATTGCCGAGAAGGCGAGGTAGGCATTGGCCGATGGGTCGGGACAGCGAAATTCAACGCGTCTGGCGCTCGGGGAATCCGAAACCATTGGAATCCTGGCTGCGGCAGACCGGTTGCGCTGCGACATGGCCAGATTGACAGGCGCCTCGTACCCAGGCACCAGCCGCTTGTAGGAGTTTGTGCTCGGCGCGCAGAAAGCCATCAGCGCGGGGGCGTGCCTGAGCAAGCCGCCAATGTACCAGCGGCACAACTGAGACGTCTGCGCCCAACCGTTCGCGTCATAGAAGAGGTTCTCGCCGCCGCGCCAGAGGCTCTGGTGGCAATGCATGCCGCTCGCGTTGTCGGCAAACAGGGGCTTAGGCATGAATGTGGCGACCTTGCCGTGGCGGCGTGCCACATTCTTGCAGATGTACTTATACATCATCACGTTGTCTGCCATTCGGGCCAGCGGTGCAAAGCGCATGTCGATTTCATTCTGGCCAGCCGTGGCAACCTCATGGTGATGCACCTCGACCTGGACGCCTGCCTGCATCAGCGCGAGTACGATTTCGGAGCGGATGTCCTGCAGCGTATCGCTTGGCGGAACGGGAAAGTACCCTCCCTTGTAGTGCTGCTTGTAGCCAAGATTGCCTCCGCCATAGGCGTCTTCGTCACGGCCCGAGGCCCATTCGCCTTCGGCGGATTCGACATAGTAGTAGCCAGAGTGCTGGTCCTGCCCGAAGCGAATGGAGTCGAAAATGAAGAACTCCAGTTCGGGGCCAACGTAGCAAACCGTAGCAAGGCCGGTTTGCTGGAGGTAAAGCTCCGCCTTTCGTGCGATGTGGCGTGGATCGCGCGAATACGGCTGGTGCAGGACAGGGTCCAGCACGTCGCAGATCAGCGCCAGCGTTGGTGCCGTGCAAAACGGATCGATGAAGGCTGTGGCCGGGTCAGGCCTGACCAGCATGTCGGACTCGTGAATTTCCTGGAACCCGCGAATGGAAGACCCGTCGAACCCGATGCCGGCCGAGAACAAATCGTCGTTGACTTCCGGCAGCGTGATCGAGAAGTGCTGCCACATGCCTGGCAAGTCGGTGAACCTGAGGTCAACGACCTGGATCGCGTGCTTCCTGATCAGGGCGATGACTTCAGCGGGGTTTTGTGGCGGTGCAACATGATAGCTGCCGGGTTCTATTGAGACCGTGCTCATAACTGCCTCCGTCGTCTGGCCCCGGAGCATAGTCCAACATTAGTCTGTCAAATTCCGATTGCAAAGTGCCTCACGAACCCGTGCAGTTTTTCCGAAACGGCGCTTTGTGTGAAATCCGTGTTGTCACCAGGCAGTTTGCCGCAACACGGAACTTTGGAGGTCAGTGATGTACGACGATCTTTTGGGGGATCTCAGCGATTGCCTGGATCGAATTGTTGGCGGGGACATCAACCGTGAGCGGGAGGTGGCTGACCTGATCGAGCGCTGTATGCGAGCCATCGAGGCGGAAATGGGAATGGTCGGCCCACGGGAGCAACAGGAGCTCGCCAGCGCCCGCGTAGCCTGTGATGCCGGCTATCTCCGACTTGCGCTTTCATCTGCCAGGAAGGCGTTGGCGGCAAGCGAGCGGAAGAAGGAAATGCACGGCTTGGGGTGACCGCATCTGGATTCTTCCCGCGCAAACGGTGCGTTAGCGCAGCGTATGCGTGGGGGGATGGCTGCCTCAAGCCCTATTCCACGATCGCCGGATGCACCGCCGGCGGACCACCAAGCACCTCCCGATACGACGGCGGCTGCACCCCTTCCGCATCGACAATCCCGTAATCCAGCGCCGCCTCCGCCGCGATCAGCACCTGGCCCGATTTCTCCATCCGCCCGGGATCGCGATATAGCGCATGAATGACCTTCCCGATAAATTCCGGCGTCTCCGCCACGGGCGCAAACGATGCGTACTTGTCGGGATGCTGTTCCCACACGCGCTGCGTGCGCGCGGTACGCAACGGCCCCATCCACACCGAGACCGCCGCCACGCCATGCGGCCGCAGGTCCACTGCCATGTCATGCGCGAACTTGTCGATGCCGGCCTTCTGCGCCCCGTACGCCGGCCCATGCATATAGCAATTGGCGCCAAACGATGACGTAAACACAATCAACCCTCGGCCCTGCGCAGCCATCACCGGCGCCGCGTGCCAGCTGGCCACGTAGCCCGAACGCAGGCCCACGTCGAGGATGCCGGCCATTTCCAGCGGCTTTTGCCAGAACGGCCCCGGCATGATGAGCTCGTCATGCAGAAAGGTGGCGTTGTTGACCAGGATGTCGATCCGGCCGGCTTCCTCGCGTACGCGGCGGAACAGCGTCGCGACCTGCTCGTCGTCGCAGTGATCGCAGGCTACGGCGACGCCGCGCCCGCCCAGCGCATCGATCTCGCGCGCAGTGGCGTGGATCGTGCCCGGCAGCGGCGCGCTGCCTTCCTGCTCGGTGCGACCGGTGACATACACGGTTGCGCCTGCCGCGCCGAGCGCCAGTGCAATGCCCCGGCCGGCGCCGCGCGATGCGCCGGTCACCACGGCAACGCACGGTTGTCCTGAGTCCTTCATGCTGCTCCTCCTCTGTAAGCGGGTTGTGCCGCCCCAAGCGTGCGGGGGATTGGGGGATCGGCACATCACACATTCGGACTAGGTGCCGCCCCGCCCGCGACCGGAAATCCCGGCTAGTCCGGCAGGACGATGCGTCGCCCATCCGCAAGCGAAAGAATCGGCTCCATCGCAACGAACCAGTGGAGACCGGCATGTTGGATATCCGTGCGCTTGGCTACATCGTGGTCGAGTCCACCGACCTGGGGCAATGGCGGCATTATGCCGAGCAGGTGCTGGGCATGGCCTGCTCCGGCGCCCCGGGCGGCGCGCTGTACGTGAAGATGGATGAGCGCGACTACCGCTACCTGGTGGTGCCGGGCGCGCGCGACCGCTACCTCGCATCGGGGTGGGAACTGGCCGACGAGCTGGCCTATCGCCACGCGCTCGATACGCTGCGGCAGGCCAATGTGGAAGTCGTGCACGCCAGCGCCGCCGACCTGGCGCAACGCCGCGTGCAAGCCATGGCGTGGTTCTCCGATCCGTCGGGCAACCGCCACGAGATTTCATGGGGCATGCGCTCAGACTTCCTGCGCTTTGTCTCGCCGGTCGGCGTGCCGCGCTTCATCACCGATCCGATGGGCGCGGGCCATACCGTGCTGCCCGCGCCGGCCTTCGACGAGACCTACGCTTTCCTGCGCGACGTGATGGGCTTCGGCCTGTCCGACATCTTCCGCGTGCGCTTTACCAGCGATCCCAACGAGCCGGAAAAGCGCATCCACTTCCTGCACTGCGGCAACGGCCGCCACCACAGCCTGGCGATCTTCGAGATGCCGTCCGAGGCCGGCTGCATCCACGTGATGGCAGAGGTGCCCGACATGGCCGAGGTAGGCCGCGCGCTCGACCGCGTGCAGCAGCACGGCGTGAAGCTGTCCGCCACGCTGGGCCAGCACTGCAACGACCGCATGACCTCCTTCTACATGAAGACCCCCGGCGGCTTCGACCTCGAATACGGCCACGGCGGCCTGGTGGTGGACTGGGGCCACCACGCCGCCTACGAAGCCACGCGCGTCAGCCTGTGGGGACACGACTTCAGCATCGGATTCCGCTAAACATCGCTATGACCAAGACAATCGACAAGACCATGAGCGCGGCCGACGTGGTCGGCCAGCTCGCCGATGGCATGACCATCGGCATCGGCGGCTGGGGCCCGCGCCGCAAACCGATGGCGCTGGTGCGCGAGATCCTGCGCTCGCCGCTGAAAGACCTGACCGTGGTCGCCTATGGCGGTCCCGAGGTGGGCATGCTGTGCGCAGCCGGCAAGGTGCGCCGGCTGGTGTTCGGCTTTGTCTCGCTTGATGTGATCCCGCTCGAGCCTTACTTCCGCCAGGCGCGCGAGCGTGGTTTGCTTGAAGTGACCGAGCTGGATGAAGGCATGCTGCAGCTCGGACTGCGCGCGGCGGCGGCGCGGCTGCCGTTCCTGCCGACGCGCGCATCGCTAGGCACCGACGTCCTGGCGAAGAATCCGCAACTGAAGACCGTGCGCTCACCCTATGCCGATGGCGAGGTGCTGGTGGCGATGCCGGCGATCGAACTCGACGCGGCGCTGCTGCATGTGAACGAGAGCGACGTGCTGGGCAACACCCGCATCGACGGTCCCGATCCGTTCTTCGATGAATGGTTCGCCCGCGCCGCGCGGCGCTGCTATGTGAGCTGCGAAACGCTGCACGCGCGCCTTGAGGAAGAGGACCTGGCGCACGCCCGCAGCAATCCCTTCGAGCGCTCGCTGGTGACGGGCGTGGTGCACGCCCCCGCCGGTGCCCATCCCACTTCCTGCGCACCGGCCTATGGCTGGGACCTTCCCGCGCTGAAGGCGTACTGCGCCGGTGCCGAGGCTGACCACGGCTTCCGCACCTACCGCGACGAGGTGGTTGGTGCGAGCGAGGCGGCCTACCTGGAGCGCATCGGCGGCCTCGGCCACGTGCACGACCTGCCGCTGCCGGTACTTTGATTTCGCCTACCCACCCGCCAACCCAAGGAGCGACCGTGAGCGCCACTTATGAATTCACCCGCGCCGAACTGATGATCGCCGCCGCCGCCCGCGCCTGGAGCGAAGACGGCGAGGTGCTGGCCACCGGCATCGGCACCGGCCCGCGCATCGCTGCCGGCCTGGCGCGGCTTGCGCACAACCCCGGGCTGCTGATGACCGACGGCGAGGCCTACCTGGTGGAGACACCGGTGCCGCTGGGTCCGCGCGAGGCCGGCTACAAGGTCCGCGCCAGCGGCTGGATGGGCTATTCGCGCGTGTTCGACTGCCTGTGGGGCGGGCGGCGCCACGCGCTGGTGATGCCGACGCAGATCGATCGCTTCGGGCAGGCCAATATCTCCTGCCTGGGCGGCACGCATGCGCAGCCGAAGATCCAGCTGCTCGGCGCGCGCGGTTTCCCGGGCAACAGCATCCACCACGCCAATTCCTTCTTCGTGCCGGGGCACAGCACGCGCGCGTTTGTCGGCGGCGAAGTCGACATGGTCTGCAGCGCCGGCTACAACCCGGCGCGCCAGATCGAAGGCATGCGCAGTTTCGTTGACCTGCGCGTGATCGTCACCGACCTGTGCGTGATGGATTTCGGCGGACCCGATCACGCCATCCGCGTGCGCTCGCTGCACCCGGGCGTGAGCTTCGAGCAGGTACAGGCGGCCACCGGCTTTGCGCTGGCGAACGCGGCCGGCGAAACCTTGCCGGAGACGGCCCCGCCGACGCCGGAGGAGCTGCGCCTGATTGCCCAGCTCGATCCGCACAACCTGCGCGCCGCGATCGTGCGCGGCAATCCTTCCGGACGCGCTTGAGACAGGGAACACGCCGACATGACAACGCCAGCCATCGAACCCATCAGCCTGGGCCCGAACGCCGAGGTGCTCTACCAGGTCGCGGACGGCATCGCCACCGTGACCATGAACCGGCCGGATTACCACAACGCGCAGAACTCGAAGATGACGTATGCGCTGGACGAGGCTTACCGGCGCGCGGCCGCTGACGACGCAGTCAAGGTGATCGTGCTGCGTGGCGCCGGCAAGCATTTCTCCGCCGGGCACGACATCGGCACGCCGGGGCGCGACATCAACGAGTCGTTCGAGCGCGCCTCGCTCTGGTATGACCACGTCAACAAGCCCGGCGGCGAATTCCTCTATGCGCGCGAGCAAGAGGTCTACCTGGGCATGTGCCGGCGCTGGCGCGAGTTGCCCAAGCCGACCATCGCGATGGTGCATGGCGCCTGCATCGCAGGCGGCCTGATGCTGGCCTGGGTGTGCGACCTGATCGTGGCATCGGACGATGCATTCTTTGCCGATCCGGTGGTGCGCATGGGCATCCCCGGGGTGGAGTACTTCGCGCATGCGTACGAACTGCACCCGCGCATCGCCAAGGAATTTTTGTTCCTGGGCGAGCGCATGGGCGCCGAACGCGCCGAACGCATGGGCATGGTCAACCGCGTGGTGCCGCGCGACGCGCTGGAGGACACCGTCTATGGCATGGCCAGCAAGGTCGCGCAGATGCCGCGTCTGGGCCTGACGCTGACCAAGCAGGCGGTCAACCATGTGGAGGACCTGCAGGGCAAGCGCACGGCGATGGATGCGGTCTTTGCCTGGCACCACTTCGCGCATGCGCACAACGAACTGGTCAGCGGCGACAAGCTTGGCGGCTATGACGCGCGCGCCATGGCGGCCTCGCAACGCACCGGCGGCGGGGAGAAGGCATGAACACCGGCATGAGCAACGCGAGCCTGCACACGGTCTTGTGCGACCTGCTGGGTTGCCGCTACCCGATCGTGCAGACGGCGATGGGCTGGGTGGCGGACGCGAAGCTGGTCGCTGCCAGCGGCAACGCCGGGGCATTCGGCTTTCTTGCCGGCGCGACCATTCCGCCCGGCGAGGTCGAGCAGGAGATCCTGTGCGTCAAGGCGCTCAGCGACCGGCCCTTCGGCATCAACTTCCACATGTTCCAGCCGAATGCGGACGAAGTCATCGAGATGGCGATTCGCCACCGGCTGCGCGCGGTCAGCTACGGGCGCGGCCCCGACGCGAAGATGGTCGGCCGGCTCAAGGCGGCTGGCGTGGTCTGCATGCCGACGGTCGGCGCGGCCAAGCACGCGGCCAAGGCGGTCGAACTGGGCGCGGACGTGGTTACCGTGCAGGGCGGCGAGGGTGGCGGGCATACCGGCGGCACGCCGACAACGCTGCTGCTGCCGCAGGTGCTGGACAGCGTCAGCGTGCCGGTGGTGGCAGCGGGCGGCTTCTTCGACGGGCGCGGACTGGCCGCGGCACTGGCCTACGGCGCGGCCGGCGTGGCCATGGGCACGCGCTTCCTGATGTCGGCCGAATCGCCGGTGCCGGCGCAGACGCTGGAGCGCTACGTCAAGGTGCGCGACCCGGGCCAGATCCGCGTGTCGCTGGCCATTGACGGGCTGCCGCAGCGAATGATCGACAACTCGCTGCTGCTGGAGCTGGAGAAGGCCGGCCCCTGGCGGCGCACCTGGCTGGCACTGGCGGCCGCGCGCAAATGGCAGGCACGCACCGGCATGGGCAGCGCACAGATGCTCGCGACCGCCTGGCGCGCGATGCGCGAGCAGGACTACAGCGCCGCCCAGACGCTGATGGCCGCCAATGCGCCAGTGCTGATCCAGCGCGCGATGGTGGAGGGGTGCCCGGATGAAGGGGTGCTGCCCAGCGGGCAGGCTGCCGCAGCGATCGGGGCCATCGAATCGTGCGAGCAGATCGTGGTGGGCATGGTCACCGGGGCGCGAGCGCGGATGGAGGCGCTGGCATTGCCACAGGTTGGGCTTCGTTGATGCGCCGGCCCTCTCCCCCAGCCCCTCTCCCGCAAGCGGGAGAGGGGAGCAAACCGGCGGCATGGGCAATGCCCCCATGCATTTGAGATCCCGGTTGCGTACTCCCTCTCCCGCTTGCGGGAGAGGGCCGGGGAGAGGGCCGGCGTTTCCATCGCAGCGAGCCGAAAAAAAAGCCGAACCAACGCACAAACAAACATGACTAGCCAACCAACCATGCAACCGACGGATCAACCCTTCCGCATCGACACCGCCGACGGCATCGCCGAACTGGTGATCGAGCATCCGCCCGTCAACGCGCTCGACAACGCTGGCTGGCATGCGCTGGCCGCCGCCATCGACCGCCTCGGCACCGATCCCGCCGTGCGCGTGATCGTGCTGCGCGGCGAAGGCCGCGGCTTCTGCGCGGGAGTCGACATCAAGGAGCTGGCGGCGCACCCGGAACGCATCGTCGACGTCAATGCCGGCAACTATTCGACCTTCCGCGCCGTGCACCGCAATCCCAAGCCGGTCATCGTCGCCGTGCACGGCTTCGTGCTGGGCGGCGGCATCGGCATCTGCGGTGCCGCCGACATCATCGTCGCGTCGGACTGCGCGCGCTTTGGCGTGCCCGAGATCGACCGCGGCGCCATGGGCGGCGGCGCGCATCTGCAACGCATGTTCGGCGTGCAGAAGGTCAGGGCGATGTACTTCACCGGCGAGATGATCGATGCCGCCGAGGCGTATCGCCTTGGCGCCGTCGAGCGCGTGGTGTCGCGTGCCGAACTGCGCGACGCCGCCATGGCGCTGGCCCGCCAGATCGCCGCCAAGAGCCCGGCCATGCTGCAGCTTGCCAAGGAAGCGCTCAACGGCGTGGAGGACGGCAACCTGGAGGACAAGTATCGCTGGGAGCAGGGCTTCACGCTGCAGGCCTACATGAGCGCCGATTCCGGCGAGGCACGCGCCGCCTTTGTGGAAGGCCGCGAAGCCAGCTTCGCCGGTTCCGGCACAGGGAACGAGGGGGCGCGCGATGCAGCTTGAGTACACCGACGCCCAGCGCGCCTTCCGCGCCGAGGTGCGCGACTGGATGGCCGTGAACGTGCCGCGCTCGCCGCTGGCCAGCTTCGACACCGAGGAAGGATTTGCCCAGCACCGCGCCTGGGAAGCCACGCTCAACCAGGGCCGCTGGAGCATGGTCACGTGGCCGGCCGAACTGGGCGGGCGCGGCTGCGACCTGATCGAGTGGCTGATCTTCGAGGAAGAATACTGGCGCGCCGGCGCGCCGATGCGCGTCAACCAGAACGGCATCTTCCTGCTCGGGCCAACGTTGATGGAGTTCGGCACCGCGGCGCAGAAGGCGCGCTTCCTGCCGCGCATGGCCTCGGGCGAGCATATCTGGGCGCAGGGCTGGTCCGAGCCGAACGCCGGGTCCGACATGGCCGCGATCCGCTGCAGCGCGATCCGGGATGGCGATGACTATGTGATCAACGGCCAGAAGATCTGGTCGACGCGGGCGGTGTGGGCGGACTGGCTGTTCGGGCTGTTCCGCACCGACCCGGCCTCGACGCGCCACCACGGGCTGACCTTCGTGCTGGTGCCGCTGAATACGCCGGGCATCACTGTGCGCCCCATCCGCCAGCTCAACGGCCAGACCGGCTTTGCCGAGATCTTCTTCGACGACGTGCGCGTGCCGGTGGAGAACCGGCTGGCTGCCGAAGGCGCGGGATGGCAGGTGGCGATGGCGACCGCCGGCTTCGAGCGCGGCCTGATGCTGCGTTCGCCCGCCCGCTTCCAGGAAACCGCGCGCGCGCTGGTCAGGCTGTACCAGGCCAACCGCGAGGCGGCGGACCGCGACCCCTCGCTGCGCGATGCGGTGCTGCGCGCGTGGATGGACGCCGAGGCCTACACGCTGTCCACCTACGCCACCGCGAGCCGCCTGGTGCGGGGCGGGCATATCGGCGCCGAATCGAGCACGAACAAGGTGTTCTGGTCCGAGCTGGACATCCATATGCACGACACCGCGCTGGCCATCCTGGGACAGGCGGCAGAAGTCGCGCCCGCCGGCCAGCCGCCGGGTTCGCTCGGCCACTGGCTGGATGGTTTCCTGTTCTCGCAGGCCGGGCCGATCTATGCCGGCACCAACGAGATCCAGCGCAACATCGTCGCCGAGCGCCTGCTCGGCATGCCGCGCGCATGACGGCACCCGGGGGAAACACGATGGATTTCGCATTGACCGAAGAGCAGGAACAGTTTGCCGAGGCGATCCGGCGCTTCCTGATGACCGAGATGACGCCGGAGCTGACGCGCGAGCTGTGGAGCACCGAGACCGGCCGCTCCGACGCGCTGTGGCGCCAGCTTGCCGACCAGGGGCTGACGGCGCTGATGGTGCCGCAGGAGCAGGGCGGGTTGGGGCTGGGCGAGGTGGAATGGGCGCCGCTGGCGCAGGCGTGCGGCTATTTCGCACTGCCGGAGCCGCTGCTCGACACTGCGCTGGTGGCAACCGGACTGCTGCGCGATGCGCTGGCGCTTGGACCGGACACGGCGCCGCATGCATCGGCGCGCGAGCGCTGCGCCACGCTGCTGGAGCGCATCGCCGCCGGCGATGCCCGCGTGGCGGTGGCGCATCCGCAGGAGCGGCTGGTTGCCGACGCGCATGTCGCCGACGCCATCCTGTGCGCGCACGCAGGCGCCGTCCACCTGCTGCGCCGGGACCAGGCCACGCTGACGGCGCGCACCGGCGTCGATCCTTCGCGCCGGCTGTTCGAGCTGGCGTGGACGCCGGCTCCGGGAACCGAATTGATCCCCGCCGGCACCGGCCTGTGGGACATGGCGCTGAACCGGGGCGCGCTCGGCGTGGCCGCGCAGCAACTGGGCCTGACGCAACGCATGCTGGACCTGGCGATCGACTACAGCGCGCAGCGCAAGCAGTTCGGCAAGGCCATCGGCGCCTACCAGGCAGTCAAGCACCTGCTGGCCGACGTAGCGATCCAGCTGGAGTTCGCCAAGCCGGTACTGCTGCGCGCCGCCGCCGCGCTGGCACATGGTCGCCATGGCCGGCATGACCGGAACCTGCAGGCCGGCCTGCACGTCTCGCACGCCCGCGTTGCGGCCGCGCGCTGCGCCTGGACCGCCGCACGCCAGGCGATCCAGGTGCATGGCGCGATGGGCTACACCTGGGAACTGGACCTGCAGATCTTCACCAAGCGTGCCTGGGCCCTGGCGGGAAGCTGGGGCGACCGGGCTTTCCACAAAGCCCGCCTGGGCGCGCACATCCTGGACGGCGAGCACGACCTCGGCGCCGGTGCCACGTTTGCCTGAGTTGCCCGATCCCAAGGAGATCAGAAACCATGAAAGACGCCTATATCGTTGATGCCCTGCGCACGCCCACCGGGCGCCGCAAGGGTGGACTGTCGCACATGCACGGCGCCGACCTGGGCGGCTTCGTCCTGGCCGAGCTGGTGCGCCGCAACGGCATTCCCGCGGAAGACTATGACGACGTGGTGTTCGGCTGCGTCGACACCATCGGCCCGCTGGCCGGCAATATCGCCCGCAGCGCGTGGCTGGCCGCCGGCCTGCCGCTGACGGTGCCGGGCGTGACCGTGGACCGCCAGTGCGGCTCGTCGCAGCAGGCGGTCCACTTTGCCGCGCAGGCAGTGATGAGCGGCACGCAGGACGTGGTGATTGCCGGCGGCGTGCAGACCATGACGCAGATCCCGATCTCGTCGGCCATGCTGGCCGGGCAGGCGCTGGGCTTTGCCGATCCGTTCTCGGGCAGCAAGGGCTGGCAGGCGCGTTTCGGCGATGCGCCGGTATCGCAGTTCCACGCCGCGCAGCGCATTGCCGAGCACTGGAAGCTGTCGCGTGAGGCCATGGAAGCCTATGCACTGCAAAGCCACCAGCGTGCCGCGGCGGCGATCGAGGGTGGCCGCTTTGCCCGCGAGATCGTGCCGTGCGAAGGCGTGCAGCAGGACGAGACGCCGCGCCCCGACACCACGCTGGCAAAGATGGCCGCGCTGGAGCCGCTGATGCCGGGCAGTTCGCTGACCGCGGCGGTGTCCAGCCAGACCGCCGATGCCGCCGCCGCGCTGCTGATCGTTTCCGAGGATGCGCTCAAGCGCTACCAGCTCAAGCCGCGTGCGCGCATTGCGCATATGAGCGTGATGGGCGATGACCCGCTGTGGATGCTGACGGCGCCGATTCCGGCCACCAAACGCGCACTGGAGCGCAGCGGCCTGCGCCTGGCCGATATCGACGTGGTCGAGATCAACGAAGCCTTCGCCTCGGTGGCGATGGCATGGCTGGCCGAGACCGGCTACGCGCCCGAGCGCACCAACCCCAACGGCGGCGCCATCGCGCTGGGCCACCCGCTCGGCGCCACCGGCGCGCGCCTGATGACCACGCTGCTGCATGACCTGGAACGCACCGGCGGCCGCTACGGCCTGCAGACCATGTGCGAAGGCGGCGGGCTGGCCAACGTCACCATCATCGAACGGCTGTAAGGAGGCCATCATGGGCATTTGCGACGGACGCACCGTCATCATCACCGGCGCCGGCGGCGGGCTGGGCCGCGCCTATGCGCTGGCCTTCGGCGCCGAGGGCGCCAACGTGGTCGTCAACGACATCCGGCGCGAGGCGGCCGAGGCGGTCTGTGCGGAGATCCGCGCCGCTGATGGCAGCGCGCTGGCCAGCGATGACGAGATCACGCAGCTGGCCACCGCGCAGCGCATCGTCGATGCCGCGGTCGAGGCCTTTGGCGAGGTGCACGTGCTGGTCAACAACGCCGGCATCTGCCGCGACCGCATGTTCGTCAGCCTGACCGAGGCGGACTGGGACGACGTCATGCGCGTGCACCTGCGCGGCCACTTCTGCCTGGCCAACCTGCTGGCCAAACGGTGGCGCGACGCCGCCAAGGCCGGACGCGCCGTTGACGCGCGCATCATCAACACCAGCTCCGGCGCGGGCCTGCAGGGCTCGGTCGGGCAGTCCAACTACGCTGCCGCCAAGGCCGGCATTGCCGCACTGACGCTGGTGCAGGCCGCCGAGCTGGGCCGCTACGGCATCACCGCCAACGCGCTGGCGCCGGCCGCACGCACCGGCATGACCGAGCAGGTGTTCGCGGACATGATGAAAGCGCCGGAAGGCGGTTTCGACTACTACGACCCGGCCAACGTCGCGCCGCTGGTGGTGTGGCTCGGCAGCGCGGATTCCGCGCAGGTCAACGGGCGCATGTTCGAGGCGGCGGGCGGCATGGTGTCCCTGGCCGATGGCTGGCGCACCGGGCCGAAAGCCGATAAGGGCGGGCGCTGGCAGCCGGCGGAAGTGGGCGCGGCGGTTGCCGGGCTGCTGGCGCAGGCCCAGCCGCCCCAGGCGGTCTACGGCACCTGAGCACGACGGCCATGGATTTCTCCCATTCCGTCGAATTCGGCGTCGAACACCGGATGATCCGCGACAGCGCGCGCGACTACCTCGCCACGCACAGCGATTCGGCGGCGGTGCGGCGCGTGACCGAAGCGGGTCCGGCGCACGATGACGCGCTGTGGCGCGCGATCTCGGGCGAGCTTGGCTGGTGCGGCATCGCGCTGCCCGAAGCCGCGGGCGGCGCCGGCCTGGGCGCGCCCGGGCTGGTGCTGCTGCAGGAACAACTGGGCCAGCGCCTGGCCTGCGTGCCGTTCTGGTCGACGGCCTGCGTGGCGGCGCCGTGGCTGCAGGCCAGCGTCGGCCACGGCGCGCAGTGGCTGGAGCGACTGGCCGGGGGCGAGTGCCGCGCCGCGGTGGTGCTCCCGGACGATGGCGGCTGGCACTACGACGGTGTCCAGATCACCGCGCAGGCAAGCGCGGACGGCTTCGTGCTGCGCGGCAGCGCGGCCCAGGTGGCGGATGCCGCTGGCGCCGACTGGCTGCTGGTGCCGGCACGGCTCGCGGGTGATGTGAGCGGCTCGCCCGCGCTGTTCCTGCTGGAGCCCGCTGCGCTGGCGCAGGATGCGCGCTTCGTGCTGGCGCCGCTGGACACGCTCGACCGCACCCGGCCGCTGGCGTCGCTGCGCCTGGATGGTCTGGCCGTTCCGGCAAGTGCCTGCCTGGCGCGTGGAGACGACGCGGCGCACGGCATGGCCCAGGCCTGGTGGCACGGCAAGCTGATGCTGGCGGCGGAGCAGCTCGGTGCGGCCCAGCAATGCCTGGACCTGACCGTTGCCTATGCATCGGAACGCATCCAGTTCGGCCGCGCCATCGCTTCGTTCCAGGCAGTCAAGCACCGCTGCGCGCAGATGATGGTGCTGGTCGAGGCCGCGCGCTCGGCAGTGTATGGCGCGGCGCATGCGTGGGAGGGCGGCGACATGGCCGGTGCCCGGCTCGATATCGCCGCCGCCAGCGTGGCGGCCGACGATGCACTGCGCTTCTGCGCGCAGGAAGCGATCCAGTTGCATGGCGGGGTCGGTTTCACCTGGGAATACGACCCGCAGCTCTATTTCAAGCGCGCGCAGGCCGCCGGCCACTGGCTGGGCGGTGCCGGCGCCGTGCTCGCATACCTCGCGGACCATGGCCCGCAAGCCTGGAGGACAGCATGACCGCGCATGAAGAGTCGGCATTCCGCGCCGAGGTGGCGCAGTGGATGGCCGCCAACCTGGCCGGCGAGTTCGCCTGCCTGAAGCACCGTGGCGGCCCTGGCGACGAAGAGGCATTTCCGGAACTGCGCAAGGCATGGGAGCGGCGCCTCGCCGAGGGCGGCTGGACCGGCCTGGGCTGGCCGCGCGCGCATGGCGGGCGCGAGCTGCCGGTGATGCAGCAGGTGATCTTCCATGAGGAATACGCGCGCGCCGGCGGCCCCGGCCGCATGGGCCATATCGGCGAAGGGCTGATCGGCCCGACCCTGATCGCCTTTGGCACCGGCGACCAGAAGGCGCGCCTGCTGCCCGGCATCCGCAACGGCACCACGTTCTGGTGCCAGGGCTATTCGGAGCCAGGCGCGGGTTCGGACCTGGCCAACGTGCGCACGCGCGCGGTGCGTGATGCCGCCAGCGGCGACTGGCTGGTCAGCGGCCAGAAGGTATGGACCTCGCTCGCGCACGAATCGGACTGGATCTTCGTGCTGGCGCGCAGCGAGCCCGGCTCGCGCGGCAGCAAGGGCCTGGTCTTTCTGATGCTGCCGCTGGACCAGCCCGGCATCGAGATCCGCCCGATCCGCCAGATGGGCGGCGGCGCGGAGTTCAACGAGGTCTTTTTCGACGGCGCGCGCGCCGCCGCCGCCGACGTGCTGGGCGAGCCCGGCGACGGCTGGCGCATCGCCATGGCGCTGCTCGGGTTTGAGCGCGGCATCTCCACGCTCGGCCAGCAGATGCAGTTCACGCATGAGCTGGAATGGGTGGCGCAGGCCGCGCGCGATAACGGCAGCAGCCGCGACGCGCTGGTGCGCCAGCGCATCGCGCGCGCCTGGGCCGGGCTGCGCGTGATGCGCGCCAATGCGCTGCGCATGCTGGCCGGTGCCGCGCAGGCGGGACAGGATGGCGGCACTGCGCTGCAGCGCGAGGCGCTGATCTACAAGTACTACTGGTCCAACTGGCACCGCGACCTGGGCCAGCTTGCGCTGGACGTGCTGGGCCCGCTGGCCAATGTGCTCGATGCCGGCGCGGGGGGCGACGTGCGCCGCACGCGGCTGCAGCAGATGGCGCTGTTCTCGCGCGCCGACACCATCTACGCCGGCACCAACGAAATCCAGCTCAACATCATCGCCGAACGCGGACTGGGCATGCCGCGCGAAGCCCGAGGACAGTCATGACCCTGAATACCGAAATTCCCGAAATTCCCGAAATTCCCGAATTTCCCGCGGCCCCGGCCTATGTGCCCGGCCACCAGCTGCTCGCGGGCAAGAGCGTCCTGATCACCGCCGCGGCGGGCGCCGGCATCGGCTTTGCCGCCGCGCGCCGCTGCGCGGAGGAGGGCTGCCGCGCGCTGATGATTTCCGACATCCATCCGAAGCGCCTGGAAGACGCAGTCGAGCGCCTGCGCGCGGAAACCGGCCTGCAGGCCATCCACGGCCAGCTGTGCGATGTGTCCGACGAAGCGCAGGTACGCGCGCTCGTGGCCGCCGCCGAAGAGGCACTCGGCGGTACCGACGTGCTGATCAACAACGCCGGCCTGGGCGGCTCGCGCCGCCTAGTTGATATGGACGATGCCGAGTGGTCGCGCGTGATCGATATTTCCCTCACCGGCACCTTCCGCATGACACGTGCGATGTTGCCGCACATGCAGGCGCGCCGGCGCGGCGCCATCGTCAACAACGCGTCGGTGCTCGGCTGGCGGGCGCAGAAGGAGCAGTCGCACTACGCCGCGGCCAAGGCCGGGGTGATGGCGCTGACGCGCTGCAGCGCGATGGAGGCCGCGGAATTTGGCGTGCGCATCAATGCGGTGGCGCCGAGCATTGCGCTGCATGACTTCCTGAAGAAGTCGGCGCCGGCGGATTTGCTGCGGCAGCTCAGCGAGCGCGAGGCGTTCGGGCGTGCGGCGGAGGTGTGGGAGGTGGCCAATGTGATGGTGTTTTTGGCCAGCGACTATGCGTCGTATATGACAGGGGAGGTGTTGCCGGTTAGCAGCCAGCGGGCTTGAAGCCGGCGGTATGTGAAAACGCTGGCGCTTGCCACCGCCCTTCGCAAGGGCTCCCCTCTCCCGCGAAGTGGGAGAGGGGTGGGGGAGAGGGCCGGAGTCTCCACGAAGTAAAGCGCGTCGGTATGCCGGCGCCTGCCCTCTCCCCCGGCCCCTCTCCCGCAAGCGGGAGAGGGGAGCAAACAAGCGGGACGGGCGACTTGTCGGCAAGTCGGAACCGACAGGGTGAGGAAACACAGGGAACAGCAATGCCAAGAATCTTTCGCTCCGCCGAAGACATCCACGCCGCAGTTGGCCAACCCCTCGGCGCCAGCCCCTGGACCCGCATCACCCAGGACCAGGTCAACCAGTTCGCCAATGCCACCGGCGACCACCAGTGGCTGCACGTCGACCCCGAACGCGCCGCCCAGGGCCCCTACGGCGCCTGCATCGCCCACGGCTACCTGACCCTCGCGCTGGTCAACCAGTTCTTGCCCGAACTGGTCACCGTCGAAGGCATGAAGTGGGGCGTCAACTACGGCTGCGACAAGGTCCGCTTTCCCGCGCCGGTGCGCGTCGGTGCGCGCGTGCGCGGCGTGGGTGAACTGGTGCGGACCGAAACGCTGCCAGGCGGCGTGCAGTCGGTGGTGCGCATGACGGTGGAGATCGAAGGCGAGGCCAAGCCCGCCTGCGTGGCCGAGACGATCAGCCGCTACTACTTCTGAAAACAGGGAACCGAGCATGAATGAAGCAGTCATTGTCGCCGTCGCGCGCACCCCCATCGGCAAGGCCTTCCGCGGCGCCTTCAACGATACCGAAGCCCCGGTGCTGGGCGGCCATGTGGTGCGCGCGGTGGTAGAGCGCGCCGGCGTGGACCCGGCCGAGGTGGACGACGTGCTGATCGGCGCGGCCGCGCAGCAGGGCACCCAGGGCTACAACCTTGGCCGCCTGTGCGCGGTGGCGGCCGGCCTGCCGGACAGCGTGCCCGGCATGACCATGGACCGCATGTGCGGCTCGGGCCTGATGACGATCGCCGCGGGCGCCCGCGCGATCCAGTGCGGCGAGGCCGACGTCATCGTCGCCGGCGGCGCGGAGTCGATCTCGCTCACGCAAAACAAGTACAAGAACGGCTACCGCGCCCAGTCCGAGGCGGTGCTGGCGCGGCAGCCGGCCGCCTACATGGCGATGATCGAGACCGCCGAGGTGGTGGCGCGCCGCTACGGCATCAGCCGCGCCGAGCAGGACGCCTATGCCTGGCGCAGCCAGCAGCGCACCGCCGAGGCGCAGCGGCGCGGCGCCTTCGACGACGAGATTGTGCCGCTGGAAACGCGCCGCGCGCTGTTCGACAAGGCCGGCGCACTGACCGGGCACGAGACCGTGACGCTGGCACAGGACGAGTGCAACCGGCCGGATACCACGGCCGCAAGCCTGGCGGCGCTCAAGCCCGTCTGGAGCGGCGGGCAGGCGGTGGCCGAGGGCGAGCACATCACTGCCGGCAATGCCTCGCAACTGTCGGACGGCGCCGCCGCGGTGCTACTGATGAGCGCGGACGAGGCGCGCCGCCGTGGCTTGCGCCCGCTGGGGCGCTATCGCGGCATGGCGGTCGCCGGCTGTGCGCCGAACGAGATGGGAATCGGTCCCGTGTTCGCGGTGCCGAAGCTGCTGGCGCGCTACGGCATGACGGTGGCGGACGTTGGCCTGTGGGAGCTGAACGAGGCGTTCGCCTCGCAGGTGCTGTACTGCCAGCAGAAGCTGGGTATCCCCGATGCACGGCTGAACGTGAATGGTGGCGCGATCTCGGTCGGGCATCCGTTCGGCATGTCGGGCGCGCGCATGACTGCGCACGCGTTGATCGAAGGCCGCCGCCGTGGCGTGCAGCAGGCAGTGGTGACGATGTGCATTGGTGGCGGCATGGGGGCGGCGGCGCTGTTCGACGTCCTGTAACAAGAACCGCTGGTTTGCTCCCCTCTCCCGCATGCGGGAGAGGGGCCTGGGGAGAGGGCAGGCGCCTGGCAAGCATCGCGACGCATCACTTCGTGGAGGCTCCTGCCCTCTCCCCCGCCCCTCTCCCATAAATGGGAGAGGGGAAAAAACCCTTCGCTGCGGAAAGCAGCCCCGGCAAGTACGGCACGCCACGAGGCCGCCTGCCACCACTCCACACGGAGGAGACATCATGAAACGACTGATCGGCCTCGCCATGTCGCTGGCCGTGCTGGCCACCGCGGTCTGGGCCTTTGCACCGCGCCCGCTGCCGCCGTTCCCTGTCACCGCACTGCGCCCGGACGGCCTGCAAATCAACGGCATCGCCCGTGCCGGCGAACGCCTGGTGGCCGTGGGCGAGCGCGGCAAGATCCTGTTCAGCGATGACCAGGGCCGCGACTGGCGCGTGGCCGCCGTGGACAAGCCTCAAGGCGCCACGCTGACGCAGGTGGCCTTCGCCGACAGCCGCCATGGCATCGCGGTGGGCCACAGCGGCCTGATCCTGCGCACGGAGGACGGCGGCACGCACTGGCAGCAGGTCGCCTTCGACGCGCAATCGTCCGATCCCTTGCTGGGTGCCCTGGCGCAGCGCAACGGGCCGTGGTTCGCCGTGGGCAGCTTCGGCCGTTTCCTGGTCTCGCGCGACCAGGGCAGGCATTGGGAAGAGGCGGCTGACAAATCCATGCAGGACCGCCACCTCAATGCCATCGCCGGCGACGGGCAGGGGCGCCTGATGCTGGTGGGCGAAGCGGGGCTGGTGCTGCGCTCGGCCGACGGCGGCACCCGCTGGGAGGCGGTCAAGACCCCGTACGAAGGCTCGCTGTACGGCGTGCTGCCGCTGCGCGACGGCGCCTGGCTGGCCTTCGGCATGCGCGGCAATGCGCTGCGCAGCGACGACTTCGGCACCACCTGGCAGGCTGCGGAGACCGGCTTGCGGACCTCGTTCTTCGGCGGCGCCGAGTTGCCCGATGGCCGCATCGTGCTGGCCGGGCAGGGCGGGACCCTGGTGATGTCCGCGGATGGCGGACGCCACTTCGCGTCATTGCCCGCCGGCGGCCCGCAGACGCTGGCCGCGCTGGTGCCTGCCGGCAAGGACACGCTGGCGCTGGGCGGCAGCAGCGGTCTTGCCGGCGCGACCCTCGCCGCAAATCGCTGAACCCCGGCTGAACAATCCGGCTGAATCCGGCTGAACCTGGCTGAACCTGGCTGACCCCGCCTGACCGAACGCGAGAACGATCATGACCCGCCCCCAATCTTCCGGCCGCCTGGGCCGCTTCGTCGATGCCTGCGCCGGCGTGCTGATGCACCGGCGCCGCCTGCTGCTGTTGCTGTGTCTGGCCGTGACCGTGGCGCTGGGCTTCTCGGCCACGCGCCTGCGGCTCGATCCCGGCTTCAACAAGATGATCCCGCTGCAGCACCCTTACATGCAGGTGTTCACCAAGTACGCGAGCACCTTCTCCGGTGCCAATACGGTGCTGGTGAGCCTGCGCTGGAAGGGCGATGGCGACATCTACAACGCCGCCTTCATGGACAAGCTGCGCCACGCCACCGATGAAGTGTTCTTCATCCCCGGCGTGGACCGCTCGCGCGTGTTCTCGCTGTTTACGCCCAACGTGCGCTACACCGAGGTGACCGAGGCAGGCTTCCGCGGCGACGTGGTCGTGCCGGGGCGCTTCTCCGGCACGCCGGCCGAGCTCGACAAGGTGCGGCGCAACGTGGCGCGCTCCGGGCAGATCGGGCGGCTGGTCAGCAATGACCTCAAGTCCGCGCTGATCCGCGCGGAGCTGCGCGAGACCGATCCCGCCACCGGCAAGACCATCGACTACGGCTCCGTCGCGCGCCAGCTGGAGAAGATCCGCGCGCAATTCAGCGGCCAGGACGTCGAAGTCAGTATCGTCGGCTTCGCCAAGCTGGTGGGCGATGTCGAGGAGGGCATCGCCGGCGTGATGGGCTTCTTCGCGCTGGCCTTTGCCGTCACGGCGCTGCTGCTGTGGCTGTACACGCGCTCGCTGCGCACTACCGTGCTGGCGCTGGTGGTGGCGCTGCTGCCGGTGGGCTGGCTGCTGGGCCTGCTGCCGCTGCTGGGCTATGGCATCGACCCGATGTCGATCCTGGTGCCGTTCCTGATTTTCTCGATCGGGGTCTCGCACGCGGTGCAGATGACCAATGCCTGGAAGCAGGAGGTGGTGCAGGGGCACAGCCCGCTCGACAGCGCCAGCGCGGCCTTTCGCAAGTTGTTCATCCCCGGCACGGTGGCGCTGCTGACCAATGCGCTGGGCTTCATGGTCATCATGCGCATTGAGATCGATATCGTGCGCGAGCTTGGCATCACCGCCTGCCTGGGCGTGCTGCTGATGATCGTGACCAACAAGGTGTTCCTGCCGATCCTGCTGTCGTACACGCGGCTGGAGCCATCGGCGCTGGCACGGTCGCAGGCGCGGCGCGCGCAGGGTGGCGGGGGGCTGTGGCAGAAATTCGGCGCATTGGCGCGTCCGGCGCCCGCACTCGGCGTTTTCGTCGCCGCGCTGGCGCTGCTGGCGGCAGGCGCGATCGAGTCGCGCGGCCTGAAGATCGGCGATGTCGGCAGCGGCGCGCCGGAGCTGCGCGCGGATTCGCGCTACAACCGCGACAGCGCCAGCATCGTGAGCCAGTACAACATCGGCTCGGATGCGCTGACCGTGGTGGTGGAGCCTACCGGCTTCGACGACGGCTGCCTGCACTACCCGGTGATGAGCGCGGTGGAGCGCTTCGAGATGCATATGCGCGGCGTGTCGGGCGTGCAGTCGGTGGTGAGCGTGTCGTCGCTGGCCAAGGTGGTGATCGGCGCCTACAACGAGGGCAACCCGCGCTGGGAGGCACTGCCGCGCAGCAGCGAAGGCCTGGGCCAGGGCGCCAAGGCCTACGACCCGGACAACGGCATGAACACGTCCAACTGCCAGGCGATCCAGGTCCTGATCTACACCGCCAACCATGAGGGCGCGACCATCGCCCACATAATCCGTGAAATCCGCAGCTTTACCGCCGCCGACAAGACTCCCAATGTCGCGTTCCGGCTGGCGGGCGGAAATATCGGCGTGATGGCCGCCACCAACGAGGCCGTGGAAGAAGCCGAGGTGGCGATGCTGCTGGCGATCTTCGGCGCGATCACGCTGCTGTGCCTGCTGACGTTCCGCTCGTGGCGCGCGGTGCTGTGCATCATCGTGCCGCTGACGCTGGTGTCGGTGCTGTGCAATGCGCTGATGGCGCGCCTCGGCATCGGCTTGAAGGTGTCGACGCTGCCGGTCATCACGCTGGGCGTCGGCGTTGGCGTGGACTATGGCATCTACCTGTACGAGCGCATCCAGCACCAGATCCGCGAGGAGGGGCAGGCGTTGCCGCAGGCCTTCGCCGAGGCGATGCGCCAGCGCGGATCGGCAGCGCTGTTCACGGCGCTGACGATGTGCATCGGGGTCGGTACCTGGGCATTTGCCGCGCTCAAGTTCCAGGCCGACATGGGGATCCTGCTGGCCTTCATGTTCCTGGTGAACCTGTTCGGCGCGGTGTCGCTGCTGCCGGCGCTGGCCGCATGGCTGGGTGTCGAGGAGGAGGAACGCGCCCGCGTGGCGGCAGGTGTTGCAGCAGGCGGCGACACGACGCCGCCGGCACATGCCCTCAAATCCGATGCGGCCTGAACGCCACGGATGAAACCGGAGAGACAGCATGCACGATAGCCAGGCATCCGCAGCGTCGGCATTCACGCCGCTGCGCCTCGGGCCGCTCACGCTGCGCAACCGCTTCATCAAGGCGGGCGCCAATGAAGGCATGACGCCGCACGGCCTGCCGACGCAGGCGCTGGTCAGGCACCATCGCGATCTCGCCGCCGGCGGCGTGGGCATGACCACGGTGGCCTACGCCGCCGTGGCCGACGACGGGCTGACCTTCGCGCACCAGCTCAGCATGCGGCCTGAGCAGGTGCCGCACCTGCGCGTGCTGACCGACGCCGTGCATCGCGAAGGCGCGGCGGCCTGCCTGCAGATCACGCATGCGGGTTCGTTTACGACCATGCGCCACGGCGGCAGCCGCGCGCCGGGCAGTGCGTCTTCCGGCGTGAATGCGTTTGGCATGATGCACGGCGTGTATTTCCAGCGCGCCATGCGCGAGGCGGACATGGTGCGCGTGGCCGGCCAGTTTGCCGCGGCGGCGAGGCTGGCGCGCGAAGCCGGCTTCGACGCGGTCGAGATACACATGGGGCACGGCTACCTGCTCAACCAGTTCCTGTCGCCGCTGAGCAACCGGCGGCGCGACGCGTTTGGCGGCAGCGTGGAGAACCGCACCCGCTTCCCGGCCGCGGTGCTGCGGCAGGTCAAGGATGCCGTTGGCGACGGACTGGCCGTCTGCTGCAAGCTCAGCGTCAGCGACGGCGTGCCGGGCGGCAACCAGCCCGCGGATTCCGCCGTGACCGCGCGCATGCTGGAGGCGGAAGGGGCTGACCTGCTGACGCTCAGCGGCGGCCGCAATGTGGAAAGCCCGTGGGTGCTGTTCGGCAGCCCGATGCCCACGGCGCAGATGAAGGCCGCCGCCCCGACCGCGCTGGCGCGCTTCGGCATCACCATGCTGGAGCGAAGCACGCCGCGCGACCTGGCCTTCCGCGAGCTGTATTTCCTCGAGGCGTCGCGCGTGGTGCGGCAGGCAGTGCGCATGCCGCTGGCTTACGTCGGCGGCGTCAAGTCGCTCGACAACGTCGCGCAGCTGATGGCGGAAGGGTTCGACGCCATCGCGCTGGCACGAGCGCTGATCCACGATCCCGCGCTGATCGCCAACTGGCGCGGCGGCGCGGTGCGGCGCTCGGCCTGCGACAACTGCAATGGCTGCGTGGCCAGGATCTACGATCCCGCCGGCGTCAGCTGCGTGCATGGCCCGGGCAACGATCCGGCGCTGACGCGCCTTGTCGCACTGCAGTAGTCCGATGGGACGATGAGGCACTGGCCGGAGGCTCTTATCTTGAAGTTCCCACGGGATTTCAAGGAGACACCATGAGCCAAACCGGCATCAGCGGCTACAAGATCGAATCACGCCCGCCCGAGGCCCGCTACGCGCGCGGCTGGCATTGCCTCGGCCTGGCCGACGCCTACCGCGACGGCAAGCCGCACACACTGGATATCTTCGGCCGGCGCCTGGCGGCGTTCGCCGATTCGACCGGCGCCATCCGGGTGATCGACGGCCACTGCCCGCACATGGGCGCCGACCTCAGCACCGGCACCGTGCAGGGCGACAACCTGGTGTGCCCGTTCCACGGCTGGCAGTGGGGCGGCGACGGCGGCTGCAAGTCGATCCCCTACTGCAAGCGCGTGCCGCCCAAGGCGCGTGTCGGCGCATGGCAGACCTGCGAGCAGAACCGGCTGCTGTTTATCTGGCACGACCCCGAGGGCCGCGCGGCCCCGCCGGAGGTGGCGATTCCGCGCATCGACGCATGCTTCTCGCCGGAGTGGTCGGAATGGGCCATGGACGAAATGGTGATCCGCACCAACTGCCGGGAACTGGTCGACAACATCTCCGACATGGCGCATTTCGGCACCGTCCACGGCGCGCCGGTCGACTACTTTGCCAACCTGTTCGAGGATCACAAGGCCACGCAACTGATGATCGGGCGCAGCGCCAGGCTGTCGGGCGATGCGCAGCTGACGGCGTTGTCCACGTATTTCGGTCCGGCCTACCACATCACCGATATGAGCGGCCGCATGGGCGACCAGGAAATCAATTCCATCCTGCTCAACTGCCATGTGCCGATCGACCTGAACAGCTTCGTGCTCCGCTACGGCGTGCTGGTGAAGAAGATCCCGGGACTGAGCGACGAGCAGAACCGCGCCATGGCGCAAGCCTATGTGGACCAGGCCCGCGGCGCCTTCTATGAGGACGTGGCGATCTGGGACAGCAAGATCCGCATCGACAACCCGCTGCTGTGCGAGGGCGACGGCCCGATCTACCAGATGCGCGACTGGTATCAGCAGTTCTACACCGACGCTGAGCAGGTGCGACCGACCAGCGTGGCGCGGCGCGTGATCGAACTGAACCCGGGCAATATCCAGCCGCCGGTGCTGCGGCACGTGTTCGAGGGCTGACCATGAAGACCGCGGTCATTACCGGCGCCGCGTCCGGCATGGGCGCGGCCGTGCGCCAGCGCATGCTGGCCGACGGTTGCCGGGTCATCGGCGTCGACCTGCGCGACGCGGACATTCTTGCCGACCTTTCCACCGCGCAAGGGCGCGCTGCCGCGATCGATGCTGTGCTGTCGCATTCGGGCGGCCGCATCGACCAGTTGATCTGCTGCGCCGGCCTGGGCCCGCATGTCGATCCGGCGACGCTGGTGGCGTCGGTCAACTACTTTGGCGTAGTGGCACTGCTGGATGGCTTGTTCGACGCGCTGCGCCACGGCGAGGACCCGTGCGCCGTGGTGGTGTCTTCCAGTTCGGCCACGCTTCAGTCGTGGGAGGGCAGCCCATTGCGCGATGCCTACCTCGCCGGTGATGAGGCCGGCGTGCGCGCCATGCTGGCAGCTGCTGCCGCGGCGGAAGCGACGCGGGACCAGGCTGGCTATATCGCCTATGCCAGTTCCAAGCATGCGGTGACGGCGGCCGCGCGGCAACGTGCCGGGGCCTGGGGGCAGGCCGGTGTGCGGCTCAACGTGGTGGCGCCGGGGGCGGTGGAAACACCGCTGCTGCAGGCCGGGTTGAAGGATCCGCGCTACGGCGATGCCATCCGCGACTTCCTGCCGCCGCTGGGCCGCCGCGCGCAGCCGGAGGAGGTGGCGGGGGTGATTGCCTTCCTGTGCGGGCCGCAGACGGCCTATATGCACGGCAATGTTGTGTTCATTGATGGCGGCCTTGATGCCGTGCAGCGTCCGCTGACCTTCTGAAGCGGCGGCGTGTATCGATATCGCCGGTTTGCTTTGCTCTCCCGCTAGCGGGAGAGCAAAGCGTATGCGGAAGTCTCGGTTACCGCATACGCGCTCAAGCCCCTCGCCTTACCGCACATCCATCGCCATATTCTCGATCTCGCCAGTAGCGCCATAGCCTCGCGGAATTCGCCCACAGGCGATGGGCTGTCCTTGCCTGCATCGAACGGTTCGCTGATCTGCGGTGTTGCGAGTGAGGGGGGTGTTCATGGCGCATGGAGACGCCGGCGCGCGCCGTCACGGTAAGGCGCGCGTGCGGTGGCGAGGGAAGGGGGGAAGGGGGGAAAGGGGGAAAGGGAGAAAGGGAGAAAGGGAGAAAGGGAGAAAGGGAGAAAGGGAGAAAGGGGGATGCGGCACGGCCGGGCGAAGTCTCGCCCGGCCGGATCGTACGATATGGTCAGGTACCCGATCCGCGCGCGGCGTCCGGGGAGAAGAACGCTTCGCTGAACTCGGGGCTGTTGTTCAGCTGGAACATCGGACCTTCGTTGGTCAGGCGGTCCGCAAAGTAAGCGCCGGAAATCAGGTCATGGTAGAAGACCGCGGTCGGATGATAGCGGCGCGCATCGTAGGCGTAGACCGAGGCCTGGAGGTTGGTGCGCCACAGTTGGCCGCGGCCGTCGTAGTTGTCTGCGGCGAGGGCTTGCCAGGTGTCTTCGTCGAGATGCAGCACGCGCTTCGCATACTGGTGACGGAAGCCGGACTTGAGGGTTGCTTCCAGGATCCATACGCGATGCAGCTCGTAGCGCATGACGTCAGGGCTGGCGTGGCCGTTGGTCAGCAGGTCCTTGTACTTGATCGACGTGCTCAGCAGCTTGTAGTTGTGGTACGGGACATAGATCTCCTTCTTGCCGACGATCTTCCAGTTGTAGCGTTCGCCGGAGCCGTTGAAGAGGCGATCGTCATCCACGGTGCGGAAGCCGCCGGGGCCCTGCGGCTGGTCGAACCCGAATTCCGGCGCCTGGCGCACGCGCCGCGTGCCCGGATTGTAGATCCAGGTGCGGTTGGTGTCCGAGCCTTCCTGGTCCCACACGGCATAACCCACGATCACCTGGCCACGGTCACGCAGCGGCAGGTCGGTCGCGGTGCGGAAGAAGGAGCGCTCGTTCAGTGCGTTGTGCGGGTCGAACTTGCCGTTGTTGCGCGGCGAGAGGATGCTATACGAGACCCGTCCCCACGCGATCGAGCCATTCGGGTAGACCACGGCCTGGTCGTACTGCGCCTTCTCGGTGCCGACGGCCGACGAGAAGCGCTGGTTCCACAGCAGCTCCATTGCCGTCTTCGGGATCGGGTAGGGCACTTGCGGGCCCGCGTCCTTAAGTCCGTTGGCATCGCTCGTCATCTTGACGGTGGTGGCGTAGGTGCGGACGTCCTTGTAGACGGCGTCCTCGTAGCGGAAGTCGCGATGGCTCGGGTACACCGGCATCTTGAAAGTGTCGGGGTACTTCTTGAACAGCGCCTTCTGGCCGTCGGTCAGGCGTTCGGCATACTGCGCCATGTTCTGCGCGGTGATGACGAACAGCGGCTTCTCGTCGGCGTACGGGTCCGGATAGCGTTCGCCGCGCTGGTATTTGACGTTTGGCGGGGTGCCCAGCCATTTGCCGGCCCACGCAGGGACATCGCCGTCCTTGCTGGCGGCCCGCTCCGCGCCCATCGGCGTCAGGTTGCCGTCAAGCTGCTTGAGGTCTTCCGGGGTGACCTTCGCCCACGATGCCGCGGCCAGTGCCATGCTGGTCACCAGCAGGCTGCCGCGCAGCAGTCGATGTGTAGTGGATGTCATTGCAGTCTCGCTCCTAGGGGAATGGCCGGCGACGCCCGTGCCTGTGGTCACAGGGTAGTGATGGCGCCGCGGCCGGGAATCGTTGGAACGGACTAGTGGATTTCCCTAGCCTGGAGCGAGGGGTGAGTGCAGTGCCGGCAAGCAACGAGGGAGATGGAGAAAGCTGGGCGGAAAAAAGAAAAACGGCCGGGCAAGTGCCCGGCCTTCAGCCTTCTGACAGATTATCCATGTCGTTGCCGGTTTGCCCCCTCTCCCGCATGCGGGAGAGGGGCCGGGGGAGAGGGCCGGCGCCTGGCAAGCATCGCAGCGCCTCGCTTCGTGGAGACTCCTGCCCTCTCCCCCGCCCCTCTCCCATAAATGGGAGAGGGGAGACAACAATCGCAGCTTTGGCTTTGGAAGCGGCCGCTGACGGGGATCAGGCTTCCATCACTTCGCCGAAGCGCTGCAGATGGTAGTCGCTGTCGCCCAGCAACTGGTCCAGCATGGTCAGGCGCTTGAAGTAATCGCCCACGGACAGCTCGTCGGTCATGCCCATGCCGCCGTGCAGCTGCACCGCCTGCTGGCCGACAAAGCGACCGGCGCGCGCAACCGTTACCTTGGCGGCCGACAGCATGCGGCGGCGCGCGGCAGGATCGGTTTCGTCCAGCGCCTGCGCCGCCACGTAGGCCATCGACAGCGCCAGTTCCTTCTGCACCAGCATGTCGGCCATGCGGTGCTGCAGTGCCTGGAAGCTGGCCAGCGGCTTGCCGAACTGCTGGCGCGTGCCCAGGTATTCGCCGGTGATCTGGATCAGCTTTTCCATGGCGCCCGCACCCTCGGCGCACAGCGCGGCGATGCCGTGCTCCAGGCCGACGCCCAGCGCCGCCAGGCCGTCGGCGGCCTGGCCCACCAGTGCGCTGGCCGGCACGGTGACATTCTGCAGCGTGAGGTCGGCGGCGCGCAGGCCGTCGATGGTGGGATAGGCGGTCACGCCCAGGCCCTGGCTGTCGCGCGGCACCAGGAACAGTGCGATCTCGTTGCTGCCGGATACACGCGCGGTCAGCAGGTAGGCGTCGGCGGCGGCGCCGTGCCAGACCACGCTCTTGGTGCCGCTGATCAGGTAGCCGTCGCCGCTGCGCTCGGCGCTGGCGCGGGCCGATTCCGGGCGGTAGCGCGTGGTCGGCTCCAGGTAGGCCAGCGTGACGATGCGTTCGCCCGAGGCGATCGCGGGCAGCCATTCCTGCTTCTGCGCGGCGCTGCCGCTGGCGTTGAGGATGGCGGCGGCCATCAAGCTGGGCGTGACCGGCTCCAGCACCAGGCCGCGGCCCAGCTCGCGCTGCACCACCAGCTGGCTGGCGGGGCCTTCGCCGAAGCCGCCGAAATCCGCCGGCACGGTCAGGCCCAGCAGGCCCATTTCGGCCAGCTTGTTCCACACGCCGCGATCCAGGCTTTCGCCCTGGCGCGCGCTTTTGCGGCGGGCCTCGAAGGTGTATTCGGTATCGATGAAGCGACGCAGGCTGTCCGCCAGCATCTGTTGCTCTTCGCTGTAGGTGAAGTCCATGTCAGCTATCCCTTCAGAAGCCCAGGATCATCTTGGAGATGATGTTCTTCTGCACTTCGGTCGCGCCGCCGTAGATCGAGGTCTTGCGCATGTCGTAGTACGTAGAGGCGGCGGGGGCGGCCCACTCGGGGCCGGACACCGGCTGCGTCGCGCCCGGCTCGAGCCAGTCCGGCGAATACGGCCAGGCGTTGGGGCCGGCCACTTCCATCATCAGCATGCCCAGGTCCTGCTGCACCTCCGAGCCGCGGATCTTCACGATCGACGCTTCCGGTCCGGGCGTGCCGGCGGCCTGCGTGGCGACGCGCAGCAGCAGCATTTCCAGCGCCATGATGTCCATCTCGATACGGGCGATCTTGTCGCGCATGCGCACGTCTTCGATCAGCGGGCGGCCGGCGCCGTCGGTGGCCTGGCTGGCGTAGTGCTTGAGCTGGCGCAGCTCGCGGTGGCAGTGGCCGATGCCGGCAATGCCGGTGCGCTCGTGGCCGAGCAGGTATTTGGCGTAGGTCCAGGCGCGGTTCTCTTCGCCGACCAGGTTCTCGACCGGTACTTCCACGTCTTCAAACCAGGTCTCATTGACGTCGTGGCCGCCGTCGAGCGTCTTGATCGGGCGCACCGTCACGCCGGGCGACTTCATGTCGATCAGCAGCATGGAGATGCCTTCCTGCGCCTTGGCATCGGGATCGGTGCGCACCAGGCAGAAGATCCAGTCAGCGAAGTGGGCCATCGTGGTCCAGGTCTTCTGGCCGTTGACGATGTACTTGTCGCCGCGGCGCACGGCGCGGGTCTTCAGCGAGGCCAGGTCGGAGCCGGAGCCCGGCTCGGAGTAGCCCTGGCACCAGAAGTCTTCCACGCCCGGGATGCGCGGCAGGAAGCGCTGCTGCATCTCGGGGCTGGCGTATTTCATCAGCACCGGGCCGATCATGGTCAGGCCGAACGGCAGCATGCGCGGCGCGCCGGCGCGGAAGGTCTCGATTTCAAAGATCAGGCGCTGCAGCGCGGTCCAGCCGGTGCCGCCCCATTGCGTGGGCCAGGTGGGGGCGCCCCAGCCGTGTGCCTGCAGGATGCGGTGCCAGCGGACGTAGTCGTCCTTCTCGACGCGCTGGTGGTTGAGCACCTTGTTGCGGATGTCTTCCGGCAGGTTGGCCTGCACGAAAGCGCGGACTTCCTCGCGGAAGGCCTGTTCCTCGGCGGTGAAACGCAAATCCATCTGAATGTCCCCTTGTTACGCGGGCGGCCCGTTGCCGGCAAGCAACCGGTTGCGGCCCTAGGTGTGCCGGCCGATTGTAGGGCGCGGGCGCTGTCCGTTGCTTTATCAATCATAAAGCCGCCCTTCGTGCCGGCGGAACCACCTGAGCCGGGTGGTGGTGGTGGTTGTGGTGGTGGTGGTGGTGGTGGTGGTGGTGGTGGTGGTGCGGACGAACACGGCCTTAGCCAATTCCAAATACCGCGGGGGCCAGCCTTGGCGCAAACTGGCGCGGCCTGCTCAGGTGCGTCGGGGTGCATTCCGGCGCATTTGCCGCCGGCAAGCATTGCTGATCCAGCCGCGTATTTCGGCCGTATTTCAGCGGTACCTCAGCCGTATCTCAGCCGTATTCCAGCCGTATTCCAGCCGCATCCCGAACGAGCCAGCCGCATGTCTTCTTTCCGCCCCGAATACATCCACGATATCCCCCGCCACTGGGCCGCGCAGACGCCCGGCGCGCCTTGCCTGTACGAGAGCGGCGCCGTGATTACCTATGGCGAACTGTGGCAGCGCATCGAAGCGGCGCGCGACTGGCTGGCGGGGCAGGGCGTGGGCGAGGGCGACCGGGTCATGGTGATCGGCGAGAACTGCAATGAGATGGTGGTGACGCTGTTTGCCAGCAGCCTGCTGCATGCCTGGCCGATCCAGGTCAACGCGCGCCTGTCCGCGCGCGAGATCGACAATATCCGCGACCACGCCCGACCGGCGCTGGTGCTGTTCACGGGCCATGTGTCCGACGTGGCCGCCGCGCACGGTGCGCGGCTCGGCGCGCAAGCCAGCGGATGCCCCGTCTTTGCCGACGGCATGTTCGCACTGCGCGCTGCCGGTGCGCCGGAACGCGTGGCCGGCGAACAGGCGCGCCAGGTTGCTACGCTGATCTATACCTCCGGCACCACCGGCGCACCCAAGGGCGTGATGGTGCCGCACGCCGGCCTGACGCACTTTGCCCGCATCTCCGCCACCTCGCGCGACATGGGGCAGGCGGACGTGGCCTACGGGGCACTGCCGATGTCGCATATCTTCGGCATCGCTACCGTGCTGATGGCTACCCTCTACGCGGGTGCCGGCCTGGTCCTGCGCCCGCGCTTCGATGGCAACGATGTATTCGAGGCGCTGCAGACGCCCGGCGTCACCATCCTGCAGGGAGTGCCGACCATGTTTACGCGCGTCCTGGCGGTCGCCGCGGCGCACGGTGCCGGCCCCGGCAAGTATCCGCGCCTGCGCTACCTCTACACCGGCGGCGCGCCGCTCGATCCCACGCTCAAGCGCGACGTCGAGACGCTGTTCGGCCAGCCGCTGCACCACGGCTATGGCATCACCGAATATGCCGGCTCGCTGTTCATCACGCGCATGGAAGCGCCGCGCGCCGACTGCTCGGCCGGGCATATCGTCGAAGGCGTCGAGATCGAGATCACCGACGATGCCGGGACGCAACTGCCCGCGGGCGAGCGCGGCCAGATTCGCGTGCGTGGCCCGGGCGTGATGCTCGGCTACTACCTCAACCCTGAGCAGACGGCAGAGGCGCTATTGCCCGGCGGCTGGCTCAACACTGGCGACCTTGGCTACCTGGATGCCGACGGGGCGCTGTTTATCTCCGGCCGCTCCAAGGACCTGATCATCCGCTCGGGCTTCAACGTCTACCCGATCGAAGTCGAGTCGGTGATCAACGCCTTCCCCGGTGTACGCCAGTCGGCGGTGGTGGGGCGTCCCGACAGCGACGGCAATGAGGAAGTGGTCGCCTTTATCGAGACGCAGGAAGGCGCCAGCATCGATCCCAAGGCGCTCGACGCCTACCTGCGCGAAAGCCTGGCCCCGTACAAGCGCCCGGCCGAGATCCGCACCGTCGACGTCATTCCCACGACTGCGAGCGGCAAGCTGCTCAAGCAGCCGCTGCGCGCACTGCTGGACTGAGCCCGAATCCCCTGAGCCCGAATCCCCGAATCCCTGAATCCCTTAACCGCGGGCTGGCGTGACACGCCGGCCCGGGCATTTCAGCCTTACCTGGAGGAGACAACAATGAAATCCTGGACCACACTGGCGGCACTGACCACGACCCTGCTGCTGCAGGGCGCGGCCTGGGCGACTGACGCCTACCCCTCGCGGCCGGTCAAGCTGCTGGTGGGCTATGCCCCGGGCGGCCCGGTCGACACCGCCGCGCGCATCTACGCCGAGCAACTGGGCCGCGTGCTCAAGCAGCCGGTGGTGGTGGACAACCGCGCCGGCGCCAGCGGCGCCATTGCCGCCGACATGACCGCCAAGGCAACGCCGGACGGCTACACGATCTACTTCGTCGCCAGCCCGACCATGACCATGACCCCGCTGATCCAGCGTTCGGTCAATTTCAACCCGGTCAAGGACTTCACCTACATCGGCCTGATCACCGACTACACCAACGTGCTGCTGGTGAACAAGGACTTCCCGGCCAAGAACGTCGGCGAACTGGTCGACTACGCACGCAAGCACCCCCAGGACGTCTCGTTCGGCTCGGCTGGCGTGGGCGCTTCGAACCACCTGTCGGCGGAACTGCTGGCGCAGATGAATGGCGTGAAGATGCTGCACGTGCCGTACAAGGGCAATTCGCCGGCGATGGCGGATGTGATGAGCGGCAAGGTGACCTTCATGTTCGATATCACCGGCACCGCCATCGGCCATATCAACGGCGGCAAGGTGCGCGCGCTGGCGGTCACGTCGAAGACGCGCAATCCCGCGCTGCCCACGGTGCCGACCATGATCGAGTCCGGACAGAAGGACTATGACCTGACCGGCTGGTATGCGCTGGTCGGACCGCAGAAGCTGCCGGCGGATGTGGTCGACAAGCTGGTCAAGGCGCAGAAGGCGATCGGCGACGATCCGGCTTATCGGCAGCGTATGGCGGCGGGTGGGTATGACGTCAATGTCAGCACGCCGAAGCAGTTGGGGGATCGGATCCAGCGGGAGTTGGCGCTTTGGGGCGGGGTGGTGAAGAAGGCGGGGATTCAGGCGGATTGAGGGGTTGGGGGCGCTACGGTTGGCTTGGCGTCCTTTCGCAGTGCCTGTGCATGTCGCCTTTGATTTGATGTTATCGGCCGTTGAACCGCCTGGTTCCGCCCTCCTGGGCGGGTCACTTTTTGGCCGAGCGCCAAAAAGTAACCAAAAAACGCGTCGCCTGAGCGGCTGGCTATCAATTTGGCGGCGTCGGTGGGTCGGGCGGTGGTGATTTCCGTTCGATGTGCTGGTGGTTCGACCCTGCTAACGCGCGGTGAGTCAGGGGCAGTGCCTGGCGTTAACCGGCTATTGAACGATCCCCATGCCGGGCGTAGGCCGCCTGCTACCCGGGATATCGGTGGGACGCCTTCGGCTGCGCTGCGCGCGGGCCCAAATGTGGCAGAGCGGCCGATCGATCGGCCATTGTCGCCGCCTAGCGAGCGAAGCGATGCGGGTCCGTGCCAGGGCACCTCGCCGGCGAGACTGAGCGGCGCGCAGCGCAGTCGTAGGCGATGACGCGATGCCGCAGGTAGCAGGCGGCCTACACCCGTCCTGGGGATTGTTCAAAAGTGGGTATTCGCCAGGCACCCACACTCACTCACCTGGCGTAGCAGGTTGGAATCGCGACTGCGCTTCACTGAGACCAAAGCCGCCCATATCACCAGAAGCGCCAAATTGGCCCAGCCAGCCGCTCAGGCGACGCGTTTTTTGGTAACTTGCAAAGCCTTGTCTGGCGCGGTTTTCCGGGTAGGACCCGGACCTGTCTACAAGACTGCCTACAAAAAACGGCGCCTATTGGGTCACATGGCTGGCTGGCAACCTAGTGTCCTGCGTCAGAAATTCGCAGACAAAATCGCCTGATGCTGGCGAGGATGTCATCGGCGGACTTCGTCCACACGAAAGGCGTGGGGTTGG
>NZ_JBIVHB010000036.1:0-44025 GCF_044748965.1 Cupriavidus sp. NPDC089707 | reverse complement strand
TTTGGTCTTCCTCTCATCACCGCCTCGCCGTTTGCGTGCCTTCAACGCAGACTACTATGTGGTGTCAATAATGCAAGGAACTTCTGACGCGGGACACTAGCGTGGTACGGGATTATCGCGCAAAGGCGGCCCCCGTACACGATGCCGGTGCGAATGCCGCACCGCCGGGGCGAATATCGCCCAGCGTTCGCGTCCTGCTGGAAACGATCTTGGCCGCCGCCCGCATATAGCGGGAAGGCCAGCAGCAGCCGCTGCGGGCTGACATGCATGGGAGATTGCAGATGGACGCGCAAGATGGCTCGGAAAGCGGTCTTGGACGATGCCTATCATCGCCGCCCGCGAGAATTCCTGCCTCTGTCATTTCAGAACGCCCCATTCGCTGCCACCAGATGGGCACGCATCGCAAATGCTGCGGCTTCGCCCCGGGACTGGCCGCGGAGCCCTGCGACCCCAGTACAGCCGATCCGGTTCCGATGGTTCAGTTGAGAGGCTTGACCCGACGGAACGCGCGCAGCATCGCAAAGTCGTAGGCGATCTTCAGCAGGCCGCAGGCGACCAGCGGTGCGCTGGCATAGCCGTAGGCCATCAATGCGGCGGCGAGCGCAGGACTGAGTGACGCGGCCAGGCTGCGCGGCACGGCGGTCAGGCTTGCCGCCGCCGCCCGTTCAGGTGGTGTGACAACGGCCATCACATAAGCCGTCCTGGTAGGCACATCCATTTGCGACAGCGCGCTGCGAGCCAGCAGCAAGGCCAGGCTCAGCGTCAGCGTGGGCGCAAAGGCAGCCGCTATCAGGCAAAGGCTGGACGGGATGTGCGTAAACACCATCGTGTTGAGCAGGCCGATCTTTCGGGCCAGCGGCACCGCCGCGAGCTGCGAGAGCGTCGTCAGCATTCCTGCCAGGAAGAAGAACTGGCCGGTCGCGGCAGGACTCAGGCCGAAACGCTGCATCAGCCACAGCGACAGCAGCGCATTGACGACAAGCCCACCCGCGAATGCGTCCACGCTGAACAACATGGCCAGGCGCAATACGAGCGGACGGGACGGACCCAATGGTGTTGTCGCCATGGTCGCCGCGCCCTGTGGCTGCGTGACAGGTACGCGCGCATAGAGACGCCACAGCAGCAGCCCTATGATCCCGTAGAAAACGAACATCAGCCGCATCGCATCGAGCGAGGACAGCCGGGATAGCTCGACCAGCCATGCCGGTAGCGCCGCTGCCAGTGCGCCCAAGGCGGACGAGAATGCGCCGATCAGTCCGTAGCGGGCGAACAGCGCTGTCCGGGTGTCAGGCGACGCCGATTCCGCCAGCCGCGCGTGTTCCAACGGCAGGAAGACACTGACATCGCCGGAGCCAGGGTTAAGCGTGCCCACGAAGGCGATCACCAAAAGCGGCCATAGCGTGGAGAAGCCTGCAAAGCCGATACCAGTTGCAAACATCAGGACAGCCGCCAGCATCAGCAAGCGGCGTTGCGAGTAGCGATGTCCGACGACCCCGATCAGGATCGTGGCGAGAGCAGAGCCGATCAGGGTCGCGCTGCTGATGAGCCCAACTGCCATCGAGTCAAAGCCGAGCGCCAGCAGGTAGGACGGCAACAGCACGGCAATATAGCCATCACAGATACCACGCAGCGCACGGCCGGCAAGCAGCGGCAAGGCGTCGGGGTGAACACCCGCTGGCAGCGCGATGCGTTCGAGCCAGCGACTGCTGGCGCTCGAGTTCATGGTGTCCCCTGGTTCATTTGTTCAGTGATGCAGCACCGGATAAACCGCAAGGCCGATCAGCGCGGCGCAGGTGATGATGACCGGCTCAGGCAGCTTCTTGAATTTCAGCAGCAAAGCGACCGTGCCCAGCGCCAGCAGGATGGTCGGAACGTCGACAATCGAGCGCTTGGCCAGCACGAACACTGCACCGGTGATGGCGCCAATCGCCGCGGCCGTGACGCCATCGACAAAGGCCAGGATGCCCGGCAGCTTTCCGTACTTCTTGAAGTAAGGGGCTGGCAGCACGGTGAACAAATAACAGGGAAGGAAGGTCGCCAGTGCCGCCACGCAGGCGCCGGGCAGGCCGGCCACAAGGTAACCGATGAAGCCGACCGTGATGACCACCGGGCCGGGCGTGATCATGGCCACGGCTACCGCATCGACGAACTGCTTCTCGTTGAGCCACTGGTATTCCGTCACCACCCCACCGTAGAGGAAGGGCACGATGGCGAGACCCGAGCCGAAGACGAATGCGCCTGCCTTGGCAAAGAACATACCGATCTGGGTCAGCAGCGGCCAGTCCAGCGTGCTGAGCAGGCCGCTGGCGGCCGGCACCTGCGTAACCGCCAGCGCATTGGCGCCGCTCTGGCGCAGCCATTTGGGCGGGGCGCGCCAGAACCATGCCAGCACGCCGGCTACCAGGAACAGCCAGGCGATTTCGGACTCGGTGACGACGGTCACTGCGGCCAGCACCAGGTAAATCGCCCACAGCAGCTTGTCCTTGCCTACGCTCTTTGTGGTCAGCTTATAGGCACTGATGGCGATGATGCCGATGACGGCGGCACCCACGCCATAGAACACCGATTGCATCCAGGTCAGCCCGCCAAACCGAACATAGGCCCAGCCTAGCGCCAATACCATCAGGAACGACGGCAACACGAAGGTCAGGCCGATCAGCGTGGCACCGAGGATGCGGTAGTGCACGTAGCCGAGGTAGATCGCCAGTTGTGCTGCCATCGGCCCGGGCGCCAGCTGTGCCAGCGCGATGCCTTCCTTGTAGTCGCCTTCGGAGATCCATCCCCGCCGCTCGACCAGATCGCGATGCATATAGCCGGCCAACGCGACTGGCCCGCCAAAGCCGAAGGTGCCAAGGCGGAAGAAATAGAGCACGAGCTGCCAGAGCGTATAGGCAGGCCGTTCCGAGACTTCCGGCGGTGCTATACCGGCTTGTTGCATGCGACGCATAGTGGGTCCTGGAAGAATGCTGAAGTCAGGGCTTCTTGTTGGCCGAGAAGTGTGCATAAAGCGAATCGAGCACCGTGCCGATTTCTGCCAGCAAGGCGTCATCATCCTTCAAGCGTGCTCGTGCGCCGGCCAGCATGGCTTCAAACCCGCAGGCTTCCGGTACCGAAATACCGCCAATGTCCAGCGTATGGACCATGGTGCCGAGCCGGCCGAGCCCGCGGTCGGAGTCAAGGCCGAAGCTCGACAACAGCACTTCAAACGAAACGCGCTCGCCTAAATGCGTGAACGTCGCGCCGTCGAAATCGAAGCCCAGCGCATCGTCCGGACAATCCGCGGCGCTTTCCAGCCACAAAAACCGGGCGTGGGGGTCGATGAAACGCAGGATCAGCCAGGCGCTTGCCACGCGGTCCACCCACAGATGCCGGCGCGTGGCCCAAAGCCGCCCTTGATACTGAGCGGGATCCCGACGAGCGATTGCTCGCCTGAGCGCCTGTGGTTCGCCTGGAGACTGGATGGTCTCGATGGCGCGGCTAAAGTCATTCCACTGGGCTTCGGCGCGGGTCGACGCGTCATTGGAAAAGAAGTCGATCGCGCGGATCGCTTCGTAAGCACGCCTATGGCGACGTAGCACGCGGTTGAGGTCGGCGCTGCTTTGATCGGAAAGTGATTTGCGCGCATCTGACAGCGCAACCTGCAGTTCGGCATAGTCAGCGCTGCGGTCGAACAGAGCCCGGAAGGCGGCCTCGTCCTCCGGATTGGCGGCGTGGACATTCAGAAGCCAGGCCTGGCCATCTTCCTGCCTGGCCTCGTCGGCCAGCTCGCGCAACTGGGCGAGCTGCTCATCGCCTGCAGGCAAAAGATAGGCACCGTCACGCAGTGCGGCGCAACCAATTGTCTTGACCGCGCGCCAGATCCGCATCCGGGCGGTGGCACCGGAAGTTGGCAGCGTGACGATCAGCAAGGCCCAGGAATCGGTGAATGGAATCATGAGCGCATGTTAGAAGCCCATAACTCGCATTTCAACATTGTAGATATCTCTACATCCAATCCTTTTGCGTCACGTTTCGGCCCGCGGCCCACGGCCACCGATAGCCATGGCGGCCGCATCGGAATGCGGCCGCCATGGCACCGGTTTGTGCGGTCAGTCGCGATAGGCCCAAAGGTCGACCACGCGGCTCCCGTCGTCCGCCAGCAGGCGGAACACGGCAACCGGCAAGTGCCAGGAGCGCCAGCAGGGGGAAAGCTGAAATAAGGCGTTTCATCGCGGCACGCCTCACTGGCCGAACAGTTCGCCAAGACGCAGGCGCAGCCATTGCTGGCCCGCCGTGCGCTGGTCGAAGCCGACTTGCATGGCCGTCACGGCCAGCTTGGTCTTGTAGACCACCGATTCATCTTCAGCTTGCGCGGCCGTTGGCGTACCGCCGCCGGCGCCGATGCCCAGCCCGTACGGCGCAGTGCCGTTGAACTTCAGCGCATAGGCGTCGTAGGTGCCATGCCGCGAGAATGCGAACGGCGTGGCGGCGCTCGGGGCATTCGGGAAATTCACGTTCAGCGCCAGGCCCGTCGGCAGCAGCGGACCGCCGTTTGCCTTGGTACGCAGTGTGTTGACGAGAGGCGTTTCAGGGAGGCGGACAAGGCGTGCCCGCGGCGCAGCCGGTCGGTTCGAGGCAGCCCGATGAGGCTGCCGGGCGTTCGCGCCGGCAACGCCCTGTGTGGTGGCGCTGGCCGGGCAAAGCGCCCTTTGGTATCCGGTGATGGACGGACGCTACGTTACCCGTGGCTTGTGACAGTTGCATGAACAACGAAGCGATGCCCTGACGGGCCCCATTGTGACGCCATGCGTTCATGCGCGTCTGATTGCCGACGGTAATGCCGGACTCAGCTTGATATCCCCGCGGTCCGGCCGGAAGATCGCACTGCGGTGCGGCGGCGGTTCGCACAAATTCTTAGGAAAGGCATTCAGATGAAACCGAACAAAGCTTGTCCGATTGTCCTGAGACGCACACAGGACGGCCTGGAGATCCTGGCGTTCGAGCACCCCCTCTCCGGATTCCAGATCGTCAAAGGCACGATCGAGCCGGATGAACTTCCGGCAGATGCCGCCGTGCGCGAACTGCGCGAGGAGTCAGGTATTGCTGGCGTGGCGACGGTGGACCTGGGGTTGTGGGAATCCGGTTACGAACAACAGATCTGGTCGCTGCATCTCTGCGAGCCGTTACAGCCGCTGCCGGACACCTGGGAGCATCACACAGTCGATGATGACGGCCATGTATTCAGGTTCTTCTGGCATCCCTTCGGCATGGCTCTGTCCGACCAGTGGCATGCGTTGTACAAGGAGGCGCTGTCCACCATCGAGATGCGGCTGGCTCGGATGGGAAGGTCCTAGAAGGACATGCAGACGTGGCTGCGCACCCTGAGCACGGCTTCCTGGCGGAAGCGGGTCTTGAACTCGCTGGCGATGGCGCGTGCCGCCGCCTCGCTGTGTTCGTCGGGAGCATGCACCACGCTGAGCACGCGCGTGGCCTCGCTGACAGCCTTGCCATCTGCGCCACGCCATTGGCCGGCAGCCGGCCAGACCGCGAAGCCATTCGGGAAGCGCGGCGCCACGGAGGCTTGCACGAAGGCATCCCATTCCGCCTCGGACACCGTTCCGCCGGGCTTTGCCATGCCGAAGTAGAGCAGATCGCCGATTGCCGCCTGTTCTCCATCCGCGCATGCGGGAGCCGGTATGGCTGCGCAACCCGCAAGCGAGAATGCCAGCGCCAGCGCGATGACGATGACATTCCCAGGACGCGACAAAGACAAGCAACGAATCTGCATCCGTGCAGATTAGTGCAGAGTCCGGCCTTCGTAAACGGTGAGGGTCGCCGGGCCCGCCAGATCACCGGCATCTCTTCCAGCGTCAGCGGCTGTCAACGCCCAACACCGCCTGCGCAAACGCGACCGGCGCCTCGTGTGGCGGATTGTGGCCAACCCCGCCGGCCAGGTCGCGGTGCTCGTATGGCCCGGTGAACTTGCTCGCATACGAACTGGGCGTCGGGTGCGGCGCACCGTTCGCGTCGCCTTCCATGGTAATGGTCGGCACGTTGATCGCTGGCGCAGTGGCAAGGCGTTTCTCGATCTCGTCGAAGCGCGCTTCGCCGGCAGCAAGGCCCTGGCGCCAGCGGTAGTTGTGAATGGTGATGGCCACGTGGTCGGGATTGTCCAGGGCGACAGCGCTGCGATGGAAGGTGGCATCGTCGAACTCCCACTTTGGCGATGCCAGTTTCCAGATCAGCCTGGCAAACTGGTGCGTGTATTGCTGGTAGCCAGCCTGGCCACGGTCGGTGGCGAAATAGAACTGGTACCACCATTGCAGTTCTGCCTCGGGCGGCAACGGCTTCTTGCCGGCGGCCTGGCTGCCGATCAAATACCCGCTGACCGAGACCAGTGCCCGGCAACGGTCCGGCCACAGCGCGGCCATGATGCCGGCGGTGCGCGCACCCCAGTCGAAACCAGCGACCACCGCGGTCGGGATACGCAGTGCATCCATCAGCGCGATCATATCGGCTGCAATGGCCGATGGCTGTCCGTTGCGCATCGCAATGTGTCGAGCACCCCGGCGTCTTGTATCGCTATGTATCCGGGTGAGGATGGCAGATACGCCGATACAAAAAAGCAGGGATTGAGCGTGGGTGACTGCAACCGACCCTCGCCCGCAAGCTTAATACTCCTTGCCCAGCCGTTCCCGCAAGAACTCGATGAAGCGCTGGGTTTTCGCAAGTAGCAAGCCGCTACTGCTGGTTCGCTACCTTGATGATGACCTTGCCTCTTGCATGCCTGGTCATGCTCCTGGTCATGGCGTGCGATGCTTCGTTGAGCGGGAAGACTGAATCGACTTGCGTGCGCAGCTTGCCCGACTCGTACAGGGCAGCGATCTCCGAGAGCTGTTTGCCGTCTGGACGGGTGGAGAAGCGTATGCCCTCCGCGCCTGACGCACGGCCGCGGAGTATGTCTGGCTGACTGACGCTGGAGACCAGGATGCCGCCGGGCTTGAGGACCGACCACGACTGCTCCTGCGTGTAGCCACCAACCAGGTCGAGCACCATATCCGCTTCCACGACCCGGCGGGCAAAATCCTCCGCGCCGTAATCGATCACGGTGGCTGCGCCCAGGCTACGCACGTAGTCGAGGTTTGCACGGGAAGCGGTGCCGACCACCTCGGCGCCGGCCAGCGCGGCCAGCTGAACGGCTGCGCTGCCGACGCCCCCTGCAGCGGCGTGGATCAGGATCCTTTGCCCTGCACGAAGGCCGCCATGCTCGAACAGCGCCTGCCATGCGGTCAGGGTGACCGCGGGGATTGCCCCGGCTTCAGTCAGCGGCACATTCCCTGGCTTGCGCGCAAGGCGCTCCGCACTGACCACGGCGCGTGTCGCGTAGCTCCCCAAAATCCCGATGAATCCCATCACTTCGTCACCCGGGGCGAAAGTCGTGACATTGCGTCCCACAGCGATCACCGTCCCGGCGGCATCCACGCCGGGCGTGAACGGCAGCGGCACGGGGATCACGCTGCGCATCGCGCCGGACACGATCTTCCAGTCGATGGGATTCACCGACGTCGACGCGATGTCGACAAGTACCTCGTTGTCACCCGGGCGATGATCGGCCACTTCGCGGAGTGTCATGGTCTCCGGACCACCGAAAGCGTCGACTAGTATGGCTTTCATCCAATGCTCCTTGCAAAATCCACCGCGACGGGGGCATCAAGCGCCACCGCGGCCTGAACCGGATTGAAGTACTCGCGAAGGTGGGCGATCTTGCCGTCCCTGACGGTCAGGAAGACGACGTATTCCTGTTCATAGGGCCGGCCGGTCGACCGGATCAGGCCTTTGGCACGCACCACGCCGACAGACATGCCTGGGTCGGCCAGCGCCGAGACCTGCGCATCGTAAAAGCCGAAGTCCGATACCTCGCTGATGAACCACTGGGCATGCCGAATGACCGCCTGAAACAGTCCTCGCCAGGTTCGTCATAGGTGACAGGAGCTTTGTGTGACGATATCGCCGCAGTCTGCAAGGCCATGAATTCCATTAAATTGGATTGTAAATTCAGTATAATGGAAACATGGATTTCGATTCCCATCTCGCCTGGCGGGTCCGCGAACTGCGGAAAACCCGGGGCTACACGCTTGAACAGCTTGCCGAACTGAGCGGGGTAAGCCGCTCGATGATTTCGCTGATAGAGCGCGAAGAGACAAGTCCGACCGCCGCGGTGCTTAACAAGCTAGCGGATGCTCTCGGCGTGACGTTGGCCTCCCTGTTCTCTGGGGAGATGAGGAGCGCGTCGGAACTGCCGATCGCCCGTTCGGCGGACCAACAGTCATGGACGGATCCTGCTTCCGGCTACGTTCGGCGACATTTGTCGCCGCCCAACAGCAAGTCTCCAATAGATTTGATTGAGGTTACGTTCCCGCCGGGTGAGACCGTCGCCTTCGAAAGCGTGACCCGAAGCTTCGTGACGCATCAGCAGGTGTGGATGCTCGAAGGCGAAATGAGGATCACCGTCGGCGAAGACACCTGGCACCTCCTGACCGGCGATTGCCTGGCCATGGCGCTTGGTCAGCGCATCGTATTCAGTAACCCGACTCGCCAGCCAGCTCGCTATGTCTTGGCGATGACCACCACAGCTTCCATTTAGGAGATCGTGATGAGCGAACACACTATCGTGCACTGCAGTTTCGAGCGACATGCAGACTCGATCCTGGAGATCTTCAACGAAGCAATCTTGAACTCGACCGCGCTGTACGACTACAAGCCTCGCACCTCCCAGAGCATGGTTCAGTGGTTTGAGGCCAAGCGGACCGGAGGCTTTCCAGTCATCGGTGTTGAAGACAGTAACGGCGCACTGATGGCGTTCGGAAGCTACGGAACGTTTCGGGGATGGCCCGCGTACAAGTACACTGTTGAGCATTCCGTGTATGTACACAAGGACCATCGTGGCCAAGGGCTAGGCCGGACGGTGATGCAAGCATTGATTGCGGCTGCCCGACAAAACGACATTCACGCCATGATTGGTGGGATCGATGCAGCGAACGCCAGCAGCATCGCGCTGCACGAGCGACTTGGATTCAAGCACGCCGGCACGCTTCCTCAGGTTGGCTTCAAATTCGGACGCTGGCTCGATCTGGCCTTTTACGAACTGCTCCTGGATACGCCCGCTCAGCCAGTCGATGGCTAGTTCGGCGACCTTCACACTCTTTCCGCAGAGTTAGCCTGTCGGCTGTCGCTTCTCGCCCCACAACGGCCCTTCGGTATTCTCCATAGCGGACGTTAGGGTCACGCCCCCGGTTTCGTCACAGACAAATCTTGGCCGAACATCATTCGATGCCCATCAGGCGTCGCTACGACGAACTCTCGCATACCGTGCGGTTTATCGGCGGGAGGCTGCAGGATGATGGCACCCTTGCTCAAGAATTCGTCATGAAGTGCATTGGCGTCGCTGACGTTGAGATAGCCAAAATAGCTGTGGTCGCCCGTTGCCGAAGGCGCGATTGCATCCGGGCAATGACCCATCATAATGCGCACACCATCTCTCGATGCGAGTTGCCAGTCAGAACCTTCTGGCCATTCGAGGCGAAAGCCAAGTGCGTCGCGAAAGTATGAAGCGCTTCGCTCAAGATCGGGTACTGCGAGGACGAAAGAAAACGAACGCAGCTCGGCGACAGATTTAGACATATCGACAACTCCTTTTGACAGGTGGTGCAATTCTATCGTGGGCCTCACAGAACATTTCGAGCTTAGTTGAGGATGATATGGCCAATGTCATCGGCCGTCCCTTCATGGCCGAACTCGGCCACCGGACCATCTCCCCACGGAAATCAGCGATGAACCTATCGGGATAGGGGCGGTCAGGTAAGCTGACCGGTCCCCTCCCACACCACCTGGCATGCGGGTCCGCACCAGGCGGTTGGAATGGTTGAGGTCGTCGGGCTTGTGTTGCTCCCGACCCGACGCCCAGGCTTGCCTATGTCCGGTTCGGCGGAACTGATTCCTCGCTGCCGGGGCCTGTCGGGCTTCACCCTATCCACCTTACCGACGAGCTTCGCTCTCGCGAACATCTGAGGCGCTTCACTTCCGATAACCAGAGGGCTCCCCCTCCCATTCCTTCGGCCCTTCGCCGGCAGCTTTAGCTTTCCCAGCCACGCCGCCCAACTACTATGGCCTCTGCTGACTCCTCGCTCCGACTCGACGTCGTTGCCCTTTCAGGCATGAGGCGAGGCCTCCCCAGGTAAGAACGCACTCCTTCACCGCACAGCCGCTGCATTTACGCCACCTCGCCTTGGTCACAACAGCTTCGCGGTTTCTTGCCCGCTCGCCCTGCTCGGCAGCGCCTTCTATGCAGTTCTTGTCCATCGGCTCGCGATTTACGCTCCACGCTTCCTCCCCACACTCGGTCGCCCTCATGCAGTTGCGCTTCACTTCATTCGCCGTGACCAACTTATGGCGGAACTTACACCCGCAGGAGTGCGCCCATGCTGGGCGCACAAAAAAAGCCGCTCCGAAGAGCGGCCCTTCTTACCAACGCGAAATCCGCGGTGGCGTCAGTCGTCCAGCAGCGACAGGTCGCGCACGGCGCCCTTGTCGGCCGACATGACCAGCTTGGCATAAGCCTTCAGCGCCGCAGACACCTTGCGCGGGCGCGGCTTGACCGGCTTCCAGCCCTTGGCGTTTTGCGCTTCGCGGCGGCGCGCCAGTTCCTCGTCGGACACCAGCACGTTGATCGTGCGATTGGGGATGTCGATGCGGATCTTGTCGCCGTCGCGCACCAGTCCGATCGCGCCGCCGGCTGCCGCCTCGGGCGAGCAGTGGCCGATCGACAGGCCCGAGGTACCGCCCGAGAAGCGGCCGTCGGTCAGCAGCGCGCACGCCTTGCCGAGGCCCTTGGACTTGATGTAGCTGGTCGGGTACAGCATTTCCTGCATGCCGGGCCCGCCCTTGGGGCCTTCGTAGCGCACGATGACCACGTCGCCGGCCTTGACCTTGTCGTTCAGGACGTTTTCGACCGCCTCGTCCTGCGACTCGGTGACATGCGCCGTGCCCTCGAATACCAGGATGCTCTCGTCCACGCCGGCGGTCTTCACCACGCAGCCGTCGAGCGCGATGTTGCCTCTCAGCACGGCCAGGCCGCCTTCCTTGGAGAAGGCGTGCTCATAGGAACGGATGCAACCTTCGGCGCGGTCCAGGTCCAGGCTCGGCCAGCGCGTGTTCTGGCTGAACGCCACCTGCGTCGGGATGCCGGCCGGGCCGGCCATGTAGAAATGGCGGACCGCTTCGTCCTGCGTGCGACCGATATCCCACTGCTCCAGCGCATCCTTGAGCGAGGGGGCGTGGACCGTCGGCACGTCAGTATGCAGCTTGCCGGCGCGCTCCAGCTCGCCCAGGATCGCCATGATGCCGCCCGCGCGGTGCACGTCTTCGATGTGGTACTTGTTGGTGTTCGGCGCGACCTTGCACAGCTGCGGCACGACGCGCGAGAGGCGGTCGATGTCGTCCATGGTGAAATCGATGCCCGCTTCCTGCGCGATCGCCAGCAAATGCAGGATGGTGTTGGTCGAGCCGCCCATGGCGATGTCCAGCGTCATGGCGTTCTCGAACGCCTTGAAGCCCACCGAGCGCGGCAGCACGCGCGCGTCTTCCTGCTCGTAGTACTGGCGTGCCAGTTCCACGATACGGCCGCCGGCGCGCTTGAACAGTTGCTCGCGGTCCGCGTGGGTCGCCACCACCGTGCCGTTGCCCGGCAGCGACAGGCCCAGCGCCTCGGTCAGGCAGTTCATGGAGTTGGCCGTGAACATGCCCGAGCACGAACCGCAGGTGGGGCATGCGGAGCGCTCCACCTCGGCCACGTCGGCGTCGGAGTAAGCGCTGTCGGCGGCAATCACCATGGCGTCTACCAGGTCGAGCTTCTTGAACTCAACGGCCTTGGTGACGGGATTGGCCAGGCGCGTCTTGCCGGCTTCCATCGGGCCACCGGAAACGAAGATCACCGGGATGTTGAGGCGCATCGCGGCCATCAGCATGCCCGGGGTGATCTTGTCGCAGTTGGAGATGCACACCATGGCATCGGCGCAGTGCGCGTTGACCATGTACTCGACCGAGTCGGCGATGATGTCGCGGCTGGGCAGCGAGTACAGCATGCCGTCATGGCCCATGGCGATGCCGTCGTCGACCGCGATGGTGTTGAATTCCTTGGCCACGCCGCCGGCAGCCTCGATCTCGCGCGCGACCAGCTGGCCCAGGTCCTTCAGGTGCACGTGCCCGGGCACGAACTGGGTGAACGAATTGACCACCGCGATGATGGGCTTGTTGAAGTCTTCGTCTTTCATGCCGGTGGCACGCCACAGCGAGCGGGCCCCCGCCATGTTGCGGCCGGCGGTGGAGGTTTTGGAACGATATGTGGGCATTGTTTTGCTAAGGAATGTCGCCAGAAAGGTGGCGGGCCACGGGATGAACGGCCCTGCGCGCGCCCGTGCGGACAACCTCTTGAGCTGCGCCCTGGGCAAACCGTGGATTATCCCATAACAGGTTGGGAATCAGGTTGTGGCACGGCGGTCCGGTGCGGGCCGTCGATGGGGATGCCCGCCACAAATGCCGATAAGCGCACTCTCATCCGACGTAAGACGACGCCCGATACACCGCATACGGCGCACACCCTAGACTGAATCGCAGGCGCTCAACGTGGAGCAGCTGAGGCGCGTAAGTTTTATGGCAACGAACCCAAGGGCGACAACGGCAAGGCGCCGCGCTGCGGAGCGGCCGGACAGCCTTCAGGACTACCAGGAAAAGCGGAATTTCCACATCACCCCCGAGCCCGCCGGCACACGGCGCAGGGGGAAGGCGCAGCCATTGCGTTTCGTGGTGCAGAAGCATTGGGCCCGGCGCCTGCACTACGATTTCCGGCTCGAACTGGACGGCGTGCTGCTGAGTTGGGCCGTGCCCAAGGGGCCCAGCTACGATCCTGCCGAGAAGCGCATTGCCATCCATGTCGAGGACCATCCGCTCGACTATGCGGATTTCGAAGGCGAGATTCCCCCGAAACAATACGGCGCCGGCGCGGTGATTGTCTGGGACCGTGGCACGTGGGCGCCGGTCGGCGACGCGCGTGACGGCATGACAGCCGGCAAGCTGGTGTTCGACCTGTTCGGCGAAAAGCTGGCCGGCCGTTGGGAACTGGTCCGCATCGCCAGGCCGGGCGACAAGTCGGAACCGTGGATCCTCTTCAAGAAGCGTGACGCGTGGGCGCGGCCGTTGTCGGAGTTCGACGTACTGGCCGCGCTGCCGGACAGCGTCATCGCCAGGCCGCTGGGCGCTCTGAACGAAACAGGTCCGGGCCTGGTTGCAGACATGGCGGAAGCCGTCCGGAACGCCCCACGCGCATTGCTGCCGGCGAAACTCGCGCCGCAGCTTGCAACGCCCTCGCCCACGCTGCCGGACGGCGCCGGCTGGATCATCGAAACCAAGTTCGACGGCTATCGCATCCTGGCGCGGATCGACGATGCGCGGGTGACGCTCTTCACCCGCAACGGCCATGACTGGACCAGGAAGCTCGGCTCGCTGGCCACCGAGATCGAAACCCTCGATATCTCGCAAGGCTGGCTGGATGGCGAAATCGTCGTGCTGCGCGACGGCATGCCGGATTTCAATGCGCTGCAGAACGCCATCGACGGGCATCGCCACGACGCCATTGTCTTCTTTGCCTTCGACCTGCCTTACTGGGAAGGCCGCGACCTGCGCGGCTTGCCCCTGGCGCTGCGTCGGGAAAAGCTGGCCACGCTGGTCGGCACGGGCAGCGATCGAATCCGCTTCAGCGAGGCCTTCGAGGCGCCTCCCGCGCAGATGTTCCAGGCGGCGTGCGAGCTCGGGCTGGAGGGCCTGATGTTCAAGCGGGCGGATGCGGCCTACGTTTCCGCGCGCACGCAGAGCTGGCTGAAGATCAAGTGCAGGCTGCGCCAGGAGTTTGTCATCGGCGGGTTCTCGGATCGCGAAGGGTCGAAGACCGAAATCGGCAGGCTGCATCTGGGCGTGTATGACGAAGGCGCCGAAGGCGAATTGCTCTACGTCGGCGGCGTCGGCACCGGCTGGGACAGCAAGATGGCCGGAAAGCTGCACAAGCGGCTGGCCGCCTTGCAAGTGGCCGACAGCCCGTTCGCAAACGAAGCGCGGGGCAGCCCGCGCTGGGGCAGTCGCCGTCCCGCCCTGCCGCGATGGGTGAAGCCAACCCTCGTGGCGGAAGTCGAGTTTTCCGACTGGACGCCGGAGGGCCAGGTCCGCCAGGCCTCCTTCAAGGGCTTGCGTACCGACCGCCCCGCCCGTTCGATCCGGCGCGAAGCGGTCCAGACCGCCGTGACGCCGCATGGCATGGCCGCCATCAAGGTCACCAACCCCGAACGCGTCATCGACAAGTCCAGGGGCATCACCAAGGTTGAACTGGTGCGCTACTACGAGAGCGTCGCCAGCCTGATGCTGCCGCACCTCGCCGACCGGCCGCTGTCGCTGGTGCGCGCGCCGGAAGGCATCGACGCGCCAACGTTTTTCCAGAAGCATGCGGAAACGGCAATGCCAGGGCTGACCGAGCGCCCTGCGTCGCTCTGGCCCGGCCACGGCGCGCTGCTGACGGCCGACTCGGCCGATGCCATCGTCGCCGCGGCCCAGATGAATGTGGTGGAGTTCCACACCTGGAACTCCACCGCACGCCATATCGACCGCCCCGACCGGGTCATCTTCGATCTCGATCCCGGTGAAGCCGTGCCGTGGGAGTCGATGCTCGAAGCGGCCATGCTGGTGCGCACGCTGCTCGATGAGCTCGGCCTGCGGTGCTGGCTGAAGACCAGCGGCGGCAAGGGCCTGCACGTGGTGGTGCCGCTGGCGCCACGTCGCTCGTACGATGAAGTCAAGGCATTCTCGCGGGCTGCCGTGCAACACCTGGCAGCCACCCTGCCCCAGCGCTTCACCGCCCGCTCCGGCGCGGCCAACCGCAAGGGGCGGATATTCGTGGACTACCTGCGCAACGGCTTTTCCCAGACCACCGCGGCCGCCTTCTCGGCCAGGGCCAGGGCGGGGCTCGGGGTTTCGATGCCGGTGTCGTGGGAGCAACTTGGCAAGCTGAAAAGTGGCGCACAGTGGACCATCCGCGATGCCCGCGAGTACCTCAGCTTCCAGGTCGCTGACCCATGGCTGTCCTATTGGGACACTCGCCAGACTTTGACCGCCGCCATCGAGCGCTTAAGCTGATTCCAGCCGACCTGCATTGCGGAGACTCCCATGCCTGCCCGATCCCTCGCCTCGCTGTCTCTCTCCTTCGGTCTGGTATCGATCCCCGTCAAGCTCTACACGGCCACCGAAACCAGCTCGGCGGTGCGCTTCAACCTGCTGAGCAAGGAAGGCTCGCGCCTGAAGCAGCAGTACATCTCCGAGCAGACGCAGCAGGTCGTCGAGCGGGCCGACATGGTGAAGGGCTACGAATTCGAGAAGGGCCGCTTCGTGACCTTCTCGCCCGACGAACTCAAGGCGCTGGAAGAAAGCGCCAGCCACATGGTCGATATCGTTGCGTTCATTCCGGAGCAAAGCGTCGATCCGCTGTACTACGACAAGGCCTATTTCATCGCGCCGAACAAGCGCGGCGGCAAGCCTTACAGCCTCCTGCGCGAAGCCATGGCCAGGACCGGGCGCTGCGCCATCGCCAAGTGGGCCGCCAAAGGCAAGTCGCATATCGTGCAGATCCGGCCGGTCGAGGGCGGACTGGTGTTCCAGCAATTGTTGTTCGCCGATGAAGTGCGCGATATCGCCGAACTGCATATCGACGACGTGGCGGTCTCGGATGCCGAACTGAAACTCGCGGTCCAGCTGATCGAGCAGGCATCGGAAGACCAGTACGACCCGACCCAGTACCAGGATGAAGAGAAGGCCAGGGTTCTCGCCGCCATCGATGCCAAGATCGCCGGCAAGCAGATCGTGTCGCCGGAGCCGGCCGAGGTTGCCGCCGGCGGCGAGGTCATCGACCTGATGGATGCGCTGCGCGCCAGTCTGTCGAAGAAGGGAGCGCCGGCAGCCAAAGGCAAGGCCGCCGCCGACACGGCATCCGCCCGCCGCCCCGGCAAGCGCGCCGCAACACCGGCAGCGCCCACGCCGATCCGGCGCACCGCGAAGAAATCGGCGTGAACCGCGGCGAAGCCCTGACCACCCGGGCGCTGGAGGCGCGCCTGGGCGTGTCGCGCCGGCTGATCGGCAGCCTGGTCAGCGCCGGGCTGGTCACGCCCGTACGCGGCCCGCGCGGCGAGCATGTGTTTTCTTTCCAGGACGTGGTCCTGATCCGCACCGCGGCGTCGCTGCACCAGGCTCGCGTGGCACCGGCGCAGATCCTGCGAGCGCTGCATCGGCTGGAAAAGCTCGCACCAGACCGGCACCTGGCAGGCGTGCGCATGTCCGCCAGCAGCGGCAAGGTCTCGGTGCGTGACCGGCATGGGGCGTGGCTGGTGGAGAGCGGGCAGCGGCTGATGGAATTCGAGCCGGCGCCGGACGATGTGCGCGTAGTGGAACTGGCGCGCGCCGCCGCCAGCGAAACAGCGGCCGACGAGGCCTTTGCGCGCGCGCAGGCGATGGAACCCGCCGATGCCGTGGCCGCGGAAGCCGCTTACCGGCGCGCGCTGTCGCTGTCGCCCGGCATGCTGGACGCCTACCTGAACCTGGGCTGCCTGCTGTCTGACCAGCAACGCTTCGATGACGCGATCGCGCTCTATGAAGGCGCGCTGGGCCGGCTGCCGGACGCACCGCAGCTGCATTTCAACCTGGGCGTCGCGCTGGAAGATATCGGTGCGCCCCAGTCGGCGCTGGCGGCCTACGATCGTTGCATCGAGCTTGCGCCCGGCGATGCGGATGCGCATTACAACGCCGCGCGGCTGCATCATGAACTGGGACACTTCCAGAAGGCGGTGCGGCACTTCAACCAGTATCGCAAGCTCAACCGGGCGGACTAGCAGGACGGGCCGACGGGCCCGGGGACGAACGAGCCGGTTAGCCTCCGGGAAGCGGCGGCCGCTTCAACTGAAACGCTCGCGCATCACCAGCGCACTGACCTTGTGGCCATGCCAGAACATCTGGTGGATGCGGCCCTTGAGCTTGTCCAGGGTCTCGTCGTCGAGCGTGTCGAAGGTCAGCCTGACCGCGGGCCGGCTGCCGTCGCCATCCATATGCTCGATGCTGTTGTATTCCGGGAAGCCGTATTTCACCAGGAAGGCGCCGATGTCTTCGTCGGTGACGGCGGCATCGATGTTGCTAAGCATGAGAACGGACATGGATCACCTCCGCTGTCAGTACAAGGGCGACGGACATTCCGTCGCCCGGGGCGTCATGGCTTGACCTCGGTCCACCCCGGGCCGGGATCGAAGGACCGGATCGCCCGGGCCCTTGCCGCACTGTCCGGACCGAGGTCGCGCTCGTAGACGCGGCCGTCATGGCTCACGATAAAGCTCTTGATGCCAGTATCTCCATACCGGAGCGGCCACGCAATCACGGCAAACCCGCCAAAGAGCTTGCCATTGACGACATAGTCATACTTCCCTCCCGGCGCGTGCGAACCCTGCGACGTCAGCAGCCGGTAGTGATAGCCATGGTAGCCCCCGCCCGGCGCGCTGCGATGCTCGGCGCTGAGGAAGGCGGGGCCAAGCGGGCTTTCCGGCTCGCCGGGGCGCGTCGGCCAGTACAGGCCATCATGCTTGCCGGGCGAACTGACCAGCTTCGATGCATACGCCGTCACGCCGCGGTCCTGGCGCATGATCTGCGCGTACTCGTTCTGAGCATCGCGCACGGCGAGCAAGGTCTGCATCGCCGCCAGTTCGTTGCGGCCGATACGGCGCACGCGCATCTCCTCGACACCGGCGCGCGTATCGAAATGCCAGCCCTTTGCCGTCTTAACCAGCGGTATCGGCATGGTCCAGCCGTCCTTGCCCGCGGCAATGCGGGCACGTTCGGACCCGTCGGGGCGAATCGCGTGCGACTGGTGCCAGGCTTCCAGGAACTTGTAGCGGATCTCGGCGCCGACCGGCGGGATCAGGTCGGTATAGCGGGCGCCGAGCAGCGAGCTCATCGCGTCGTCGTCGCTGGTGGCCACGGCTTCGCCGAAGGCGTTCATCGCCGCCTCGGGCGTGGCGAAGTTCTTTTGCGCCCAGGCCGGCGCCGTCGCCAGGGCGAGCAGCATCCCCCCGAGAGCGAACAGCTCGCGGCAGGGCCGGGCCAGGAACGATCGTTGCGCGCGTTGCATATCGCTGCCCCCCTCAACGCCGTCCGCCACGGCCGCCGCCACCGCGGCCGCCGCCGAAGCCACCACCGCCACGGCCGCCTCCGCCACTGAAGCCACCGCCACCGCCACGGTGGCCGCCACCGTCGCGGAACGAGGCCTGCTGCGTGCTCGCGCGGCCGCGATCGAAGTCGCGCTGCGCGGTCGCACCTCCGCCGCCTACGCCCTGGAATGCGTTGTCGCGACCACCGCCAGCGGCCCGGTCCGAAGCGCGAGCCCGGTCGGACGCCCCGGCGCGATCGGACGCGCCGGCCCGATCGGACACGCCGGCGCGATCGCCGGCCCCCCCACGATTGCCAGCCCTGTCCGCGCCACCACGATCGCCAACACCACCACGATCGCCGCGGTCGCCGCCCAGGTCACCGCGCCCGCCGCGATCCCCGCCGGCCATGCGGTCCGACACGCCGCCCGCGCCTTCACGGCCGCGGAATTCGTTGCGGCGGTTGGCGGCAGCCGCATCGCGCCCGCCAAACCTCTCGCTCGTCGCGTTATCCCGGTACGCCACCCCTTTGCGGTGCGAGGCGTCGTGCTGCCATTTCCCTCCGCCCTGCACCTTGGTGCGGTCGAAATTGCGGTCGATATTGGCGGCCTTGTTGACGTTGATGTTGACGTCGCCCCCGCCCCAGTTGCAGTTGCCGAAAATGGCGCCCGCAGCGGCCAGGCCCACGCCCCAGGCAAAGCCGGTCATCAGCGCGGCACCAGGATAGTACGCGGGGTAAGGCGGCCAGTAATACGGTGGGTAGGCCGGATAGCTCCAGGCACCGTACACCACCGTCGGGTTGTAGGCCGGTACGTAGATGACTTCCGGGTTCGCCGGCTCGATCTTCACGATGGTTTGCGCCGGCGGTGGCGCCTGCGCTGACTGGGCCGGCGCCGAAGGTGCCGGCCCAGGTTCGACAATGACCTTCTGCTGCTCGTTCGACTTGAGATTGCCCGATTGCTGCGCGCGCGCCCGCAGCCGCTGCACGGCGTCGAGCACTTCCTTCTCCTGGCCAATGAACGCGTCGCCCAGCTTCTGCGTCCAGTCGAGCTTGTCGCTCATCGGCTCCAGCACCTGCGGGAACGCCACCAGCGACTTGACGCTGACATCCCAGGACTGGCTCTCGACCGCCTTCAGCGCGGCGTCGCCCTTCACCTTGGGATTGGCCTTGACCCAGCGGGCCGCCTGCACGATCTCGAGCGGATAGGTGGAGGCCATCAGCACCTGCGACAGCACCGAATCGGGATAGAGCGCGATGGGCGCGACCAGCGCCTCCAGTTCTTCCGGCTTGAACGGTGCCGGCTGGGCTGGCGCATTCTGCGCATGGGCATTCAGCGCCAGCCATGCCAGGCCGGCGCACAGGCAGGCGCCGACACGGCGCCAAAGACGCATTCCCCGCCCCTCCATGGCCAGTCTCCCTCGCCCCGTCGCCAGGCTGCGGCCGGGGCTGAACTTCCGGCCTGGCGCCAGCACACTGCTCGCGCCAGGTCCGGGAAAGGTAAAAGCGATCGCCAGGTTTTATTGCCCTGAAAAACTATAGGTGCCGGCGTCCGCACCAGAGATGAAAAATTTACGCAAATGAGAGCAAAAACTTTTGCAGCATCGGGGGCCGGATGCCGGGGTCAAGGCTCGCGCCCGATATTGCTGTCCGATATTGTCTATTGTGAGGAAGGTCGGACAGCACAGCGATACCGGAAGTCTTGCCGTCCCTCGTCTCGAGGCGGCCGAACCGAATGGAGGTGGAGCATGGCCAGGCATAAGGAGAAGCGCCACGACAAGGAGCAGGCCGAGACCGAGCCGCCCCGTCCGCGGGATGACACCGAGGACCGCCAGGACGACGGGCAGGCGCAGCCGCGCGAACGCATGTCCCGCATGTCCGAAAAGGCTTACCAGAAAGAACTCCGCCACCTGCATGGCGAACTGGTCAAGCTGCAGCTATCGGTGCAGGCCAGCGGCACCAAGGTCTGCGTGGTCTTCGAGGGCCGCGACGGCGCCGGCAAGGGCGGCACCATCAAGGCGATCACCGAACGCGTCAGCCCGCGCGTTTTCCGCGTGGTCGCGCTCCCGGCCCCGACCGAACGCGAAAAGAGCCAGATGTACGTGCAGCGATATCTGCCACACCTGCCAGCGGCCGGCGAGATCGTCATCTTCGACCGCAGCTGGTACAACCGTGCCGGGGTCGAGCGCGTGATGGGGTTCTGCAGCGAGACCCAGGCCGAGGAGTTCCTGCGGGCCGTCCCGCTGGTGGAGCGGGCCATTGTTCATTCCGGCATTATCCTCATCAAGTACTGGCTGGAAGTCAGCCCGGAAGAGCAGACCCGCCGCCTGAAGGGACGCATCCACGACAACCGCAAGATCTGGAAGCTCACCGACATGGATTTGCGTTCGTACAGCCGCTGGTACGACTATTCCCGCGCGCGCGACGCCATGTTCGCGGCATCCGACAGCGACTACGCGCCCTGGTATGTCGCCGATTCGAACGACAAGCGGCGGGCGCGCCTGAATATCATCCGGCACATGCTGGACCGGATCCCGTACCAGGAGATCGCGCGCAAGGCGGTCAAGCTGCCGGCCAGGCAGAAAGCACACGGATACCAGGAACCTGACTATCCCCACCGGTACGTTGAGTCGCGCTACTAGGCTGGAAACTCGCGCATTTGCCTAGTCGGCCAGCTTGCGCGACTTCCAGTCGCCGCCCTTCTCCTTGCAGTACCAGCCGGTCCAGCTCTCGGACACGCCGGCACGGCGGAACTCGCTGCGCAGTTGCCGGCACCGGTCGCCCTTGTCCTGCCGGGAACGCAACGGCGTGAACGCGCCTTCGACCTTCCGCTCGCGGGCGTCGGGCGGCAGCGTGAACGGCACGCGCGCACCATCGGCGCCCTGCTCCAGCGTCCGGCGGAAGACGTCGGTCAGCACGTCGAACTGCTTCTGCGTAAGCGTGCCGACAACGGTGCCGGCGAGGTAGTGGTCAAAGTAGGCAATGGCCGTCCCTGCCGGCGCCAGCCCGGCAAGGCATGCGCTGGCACATGCCAGCGCTCGCAAGACCCGCAATCGGCGGTTCATGTCGGCTCCTTCGACGGGTTGCCGTGGCAAGCGTGGCGTGGCCTGCAAGCGCTGGCGCGGCCGCCTGCGGCATCAGTCTTCCTTGCCAAGGTAATCATCGACCGCGCTGCCCACGGTGGGGTGGAAATCGCCGAACGCTTCCAGCAGCTCAAAGCGCTTGAGCTTGTCCCGCACCGGGTCCTTCATTTCGGCGAAATGCAGAGCGATGCCGCGCTCGCGCAACATGCCGCTCAGTTCGCGCAGCATGTCGGCCGACGTGACATCGACACTGGTCACCGGTTCGGCGGCGACCACCACGCGGCGCACGGGTGTCGGCGAGGCGTCGACGGCTTCCATCAGGCGTTCCTGGAACAGCTCGGCATTGGCAAAAAACAGCGGGGCGTCCCAGCGGAACAGGACCAGTCCGTCGATGCGCCTGGCATCCGGGTAGCGCTCGGTATCGTGGTACCCGCGCAGCCCGTCCACTTTCCCCAGCACGGCGTAGTGCGGGCGCCAGCCGTCCCAGAGGAATTCGATCACGGCGATGACCACGGCAAGGAAGATCCCCTGGATGGTGCCGAACACGGCAACGGCCGCGAAGCACACCATGGACAGCCAGAACTCCCACTGCTGGATGCGGAAGATTCGTTTGAGGTCGGCGACCTCGAACAGGCCGATGGCCGCGGCGATCACCACCGCGGCCAGCGCGCTGCTTGGCAGGTACTGCAGCAGGTTAGGGGCGAACATCAGCAGCAAGGCCACGGCCAGCGCGCCGACCACGCCGGTGAGCTGGGTCTTGGCGCCGGCGGCTTCGGCCACTGGCGTGCGTGAGGCGCTGCTGCTGATCGGGAAGCCCTGGAACAGTCCCGCCGCCAGGTTGGCGGCGCCCAGCCCCACCATCTCCTGGTTCGGGTCGACACGGGTTTTAGTGCGCGCGGCATAGGTGCGCGACAGCACGCTGGTGTCCGCGAAGGCGATCAGCGCGACCGCGCACCCGCCCACCACGATCGCCATCAGGTCAGCGCCGTCCAGCCACGGCACGACAAAGGCCGGCAGGCCTTGCGGCGTCGTGCCCAGCACCTTGACGCCTTGCCGGTCCAGATCGAACACGCTGACGACGAGCGTGGCGACGACCACCGCAATCAGGATGCCCGGCACGCGCTCGAACCGCTTCAGGGCCAGGATCAGGGCCAGGCTGCCGGCGCCGACCGCGAAGCTGTACCAATGGGTCTGTCCGGCCAGGATGGCGCTGCCCAGGCTGAGCATTTCCCGCAGCGGTCCGGCATCCTCGACGGGAATCGCAAACAGCTTCGGCAGCTGGCTGACCAGCACGGCGAAGGCGATGCCGTTCATGTAGCCGTAGCGGATCGGCTTGGACAGCAGTTCGGCCACGAAGCCAAGACGCAGCAGCCCCATCACCAGGCAGACCACCCCCGAGACCACCGCCATCATGCTGGCCACCAGTACGGCGCGCGCCGGATCGCCGCCGGCGACCTGCAGCACCACGGCCAGGATCGGCGCCGCCAATGCCGAATCCGGACCCAGCACCAGGATCCGGCTCGGCCCGAACAAGGCGTACGCCAGCAGCGGGACCATGGTGGCGTAAAGCCCGTAGACGCCCGGTACGCCGGAGGCCACGGCATACGCGATGCCCACCGGCATCAGCATGGTGGTCAGCACCAGCCCGGCGGCCAGGTCTCGCGGCAGCCACTCCGGGCGATAGGACTTCAACACCTGCACGCCGGGCAGCCAGCGCAGCCAGCCGGCGATCTTGCCGGCGTCCTGCCCTGCGAAGCGTGTGAGTTTCTGGGGCTCCATGAGCAGCGATCTCGTTTGACACGCATCGACTATAGGCGGTGGCGGCACGGTCTTGCCATGCCACGAGGCCCCGTGCATGCCGATGGCGCCAGGTGAGGCGTTCACTGCGGCAGTCCCTCGCCTGCGCGCTTCCTCCCGGCTTCCTCTCGTTTTCCCCGATTGTCCCGGAATGCAAAGGAGATGTCCCGCAAAGCCAAACCCGCGATCGCCAATCCTAGATACTTTGCGGGTCGCGACCGGCCTGCATCCCCCTGCAAGCGGACCGATTTCCCCTGCTGGCGCAACCGTGGCCACAGCCGGTGCACTACTGGAAGAGCTTTCATGATCGGGCAACCCACTACCCATCGCGCCGTTGCAACGCCCTCGGGCATCTCGGACACCTCGGGCACCTCTCGCAAGGCATCGCAATCCGGCCTCTACGGCTGGATCGTCTTTGCCCTGAGTTTTGGCCTGCTGCTGTCGGACTACATGTCCCGCCAGGTACTGAACGCGGTATTCCCGCTGCTGAAGGCCGAGTGGTCGCTGAGCGATACCGAACTGGGTGCGCTGGGCGGCATCGTGGCGCTGATGGTGGGCTTGCTGACGTTCCCGCTGTCGATCCTGGCCGACCGCTGGGGCCGGGTCAGGAGCCTGGTGCTGATGGCGATGCTATGGAGCCTGGCGACGCTGGGCTGCGCGCTGGCGAACGGCTTCGGGCAGATGTTCATCGCACGCCTTTGCGTGGGCATCGGCGAGGCGGCGTATGGCAGCGTCGGCATAGCGGTGGTGCTGTCGGTGTTCCCGCGCCACCTGCGCGCGAGCCTGAGTTCCGCTTTTATCGCCGGCGGCGCGTTCGGCTCGGTGCTGGGCATGGCGCTGGGCGGCGCGTTGTCGGCCCATTTCGGCTGGCGCTGGGCCTTTGCCGGCATGGCGTTGTTCGGGCTGGTGCTGGTGGCGGTGTTCCGCCTGGCCGTGACCGAACCGCGGCTGCAGGCCCGGCGCAAGGCGCTGGGCGAGGACGCGGAGACCGGAACGCGCGAGCCCGCCATGGCCCTGCGGCCGCTGCTCGCCGCCCTGTTCTCGGCGCGCTCGATCCTCTGCGCCTATGTCGGCAGCGCCCTGCAACTGCTGGTGATGGGCGCCCTGCTGACCTGGATGCCGAGCTACCTCGCGCGCTACTACAGCATGGCCACGGATCGTGCCGGCGTGGCCGCTGCGGGGTTCGTGCTGGCCGGCGGCGTCGGCATGGTGCTGTGCGGGGCGATGACCGACTGGCTGGCTCGCCACGCGCCGCGCCGCAAGTGGGGGATCGCGGTCGCCTACAGCCTGACCTGCTGCGTCCTGCTGCTGGCGGCGTTCCGGCTGCCGGCGGGCAGTGCGCAACTGGCGCTGATCGGTGCGGGCATGCTGTTTGTCGGCGGCACCGCCGGCCCGGCCAGCGCCGCGGTCGCCAACCTGACGCGCCCGGCCATCCACGCCACCGCCTTTGCCACGCTGACGCTGGCCAACAACCTGCTGGGCCTGGCGCCCGGCCCCTTCGTCACCGGCCTGCTGGCCGACCACATCGGCCTGCGCGGCGCGTTGCAGGCGGTGCCGCTGGCGTCGCTGCTGGCCGCCGCCGCCTTCCTTGCCGGCCGCCGCTACTACGCGGCCGACCTGCGCCGCCTGGAGAGCGGGCATGAAGCCACCGCTTCCGCAACTTCTCACTGACTTTCCTGCAGAACCATGAGCCTTTCCCCTGACACCACCGTGCTGCTGGTACCCGGCCTGCGCGACCACGTCGCCGAGCACTGGCAGACCCTGCTCCAGGCACAGTTGCCCAACGCTCGCTCGGTACCGCCGCTCGAGCACGACAAGCTCAGCCGCGATGCCCGCGTCGCGGCGCTGGACGCCGCCCTGGCCGAGATCGAAGGCCCGGTCGTACTCGTCGCGCATAGCGCCGGCGTCATGATCACCGTGCACTGGGTCACCGCGCACTGGACCACGCACTCGGCCGCGCAACACCGCCGCAAGATCCGCGGCGCGCTGCTGGCCACCCCCGCCGACCTGGCATCCCCAATGCCGGCCGGCTACCCGGACACCGCCACGCTCGCGCAACACGGCTGGCTGCCGGTTCCGAGAACCCCGCTGCCCTTCCCGACCATCCTCGCCGCCAGCCGCAACGATCCGCTGGCGAGCTACCAGCGCGCCGCAGAAATGGCCACCGGCTGGGGCAGCAAGCTGGTCGACCTTGGCGAAGTCGGCCACCTCAATCCCGCCGCGGGCTACGGCCCATGGCCGCGCGCGAACGCGTTGATCGACGAGTTGCTGCGCGCCGGCTGATCCGGCGCATTGATCTAGCAGTACCTGGCAATACCAAACCAGACGGAAACATCCGCATCCCAACACCAAAGGAAACAAGGGGAGAACAATCCATGAAGCTCAGGACATTGGCTGCAGCCGCAGCGCTGGCCTGCTCGGGCGGCGCCCTCGCGCAGTCGACCGTCACGCTGTATGGCGTGGTGGACATCAACGTCGAATACGCCAACCATGTCGGCGCGGTGCCCGTGGCGGGCAACCAGTTCAACCGCGGTCCGGCCAACGACGTCTACCGCATGAACTCGGGCGGCATCTCCGGCTCGCGCTGGGGCATGCGCGGCACCGAGGATCTCGGCGGCGGCCTGAAGGGGCTGTTCGTGCTGGAGAGCGGCTTTAACCTCGATATCGGCACGATGCAGCAAAGCAACCGCCTGTTCGGCCGCCAGGCCTTCGTCGGCTTGCAGAAGGCAGGCATCGGCCAGATCAGCCTGGGCCGCCAGTACACCTCGATGTTCGAGGCCCTGGCCAACTTTTCGCCGGCCGCCTATGCCACCCAGTATGAGCCGGTGGTGCTGCAGTCCGGCCCGAACTTCCGCGCCGACAACACCATCAAGTACACCGGCAAGTTCGGCCCGGTCACGGCGCTGGCGCACTGGTCCTTCGGCACCGGCCTGGCCCTGCCGCAGACCGTCGGCATTGCCACGCCGATCGGTGGCAGCGGCGAAGTGCCGGGGCAGTTCCGGCGCGACACCGCCTGGGGCGCCGCGGCGGCGTACCAGGGTGGTCCGTTCGGCGTGACCTTCGGCTACGACCAGTGGAACCCGACCATCGGCACGAGCAACGGCACGGTCAGGAAGGCCGTGGTTGGCGCCAGCTATTCGTACGGCCCGGCAAAGATCATGGGCGGCTACCGCTGGGGCCAGAACAAGAACGCCGCGGACGTGGTGATCCAGCGCGACGATTTCTACTGGATTGGCGCTACCTACCAGGTCACCCCCGCCATCGGCCTGACGCTCGAATACAACTACGACGACGTCAAGAGCCTGTATGGCGATACCCATGTCGCCAATCCGTGGCAGATCGCCTTCGTCGCGAACTACGCGTTCTCCAAGCGTACCGACGTGTACCTGACCACGGCATACGCCAAGAATGCCGGCCTGATGCTGGAATCGCTGGCCACGGTCTATGCCAACAGCCTGTCGCTGGGCAACAGCTACGTGCTGGCCAACGGGCAGAGCAACATGTTCGGCGCGGCAGTGGGCATCCGCCACAAGTTCTGAGTTCTGATAACGCGTCTCGCAGCATCGATCCTGCAACCGATGCTCTTTCGCGGCCGCCCCGGATTCCGGAGCGACCGCCTTTTTATGGTACCTGGCCTGGCCGCAGGCGCCCCCTTGTCACCGGGATGGTGGTATCTGGCGAGGCGGTGATATCTTCACTGGGCGCCCGCATTTTCTTCCTGGGGCGGCCCATTATCTACGCTGCGTCCGTTGGCCGAACCGAGGGTGTTCGCCACGCCATCACGCTCTTGCGCGACGAGGTCGATCGGAACATGGCAATGCTTGGGGCGAACACGCTCGCCGACGTGAACAATTCCGTTATTGTCTAGTCCGATGCACCACGGAATTACCACCGGGGCGGAAGCGCTTCGGTGGGTCAAAGGGAATGTCCATGACTCCAGCAAAATCTATCTACCTCGATCCACCGGCCGGCTTCGAGCGCATCGTCGTCGGCAGCGCCGCCGTCACCCCTCCGGGACCGGGCGAGATCACCGTCCGCATACGTGCCAGTTCGCTCAACTATCATGACTACGCGGTGGTTTCCGGCCGCCGGAGCCTGACGGAACGGCGCATTCCGATGGCCGACGGCGCCGGAGAAGTCACGGCCGTCGGCGCGGACGTAAAAGAATTCGCGGTCGGCGACCACGTCGTCAGCACCTTCTTCCCGACGTGGCATGACGGAGAGCCGCGCCTGTGCGATTTCTCTACTGTCCCCGGGGATGGCGTCGACGGCTTTGCGCGGGAAGCCGTGACGTTGCCGCAAGACTGCTTCACGCTCGCCCCACGCGGCTACAGCCATGCCGAGGCCGCGACCCTGACCACCGCGGGCCTGACGGCCTGGCGGGCCTTGTTTGTCGATGGCCGCCTGAAACCCGGAGAGACCGTGCTGGTGCTTGGCAGCGGCGGCGTATCGGTCTTTGCCCTGCAGTTCGCCAAAGCGGCCGGCGCGCGCGTGATCGTCACCTCATCGTCGGACCAGAAACTCGGCAGGCTTCAGGCGCTTGGCGCCGATTACCTGATCAACTATCGCAAGACTGCGCAGTGGGGCGAGACCGTGCGCGAGATGACGGATGGCGCTGGCGCCGACCATGTGATCGAGGTTGGCGGCGCCGCGACCCTCGACCAATCGATGACGGCAGCACGTGTCGGCGGACATATCGCCGTGATCGGATCATTGGGGAACGCGACCGGGCCGGTCACCGTCACGCAACTGCTGCGCAAGCATCTGCGCTTGACTGGCCTGCTCGTCGGGAGCCGCCGCCACCAGCTTGACATGGTGCGGGCCATCGATGCCACCGGCATCCGCCCGGTCATTGACCGGCACTTCCCGCTCGAAGACATGGCCGAGGCCTTTCGCTACCAGGCCGAGAATCATCACGTCGGCAAGATCGTGCTCGACGTCTGAGCGTCGCTCCGCTTAACAGCGCCCTTCGGTCTGCGTCACTGAAGGCGCGCATGTTCGCCAGCGCAGCGGCTGGCTCCACGGAGCCCCGTTTGGTGGTGCTATTGCCAACACGACAGCGTCGCTCGTTACTGGTTACCCGCGACGGGCGGCGCTCGCGCTCAGAGTTCCTGAACGAGTTTCTCTGCCAGTGGCCACGTTCCATAGCCATCCGCCGGCCCAAGATGCCCGACTTCACCGGCGTCGACAAACCAGCTGCCCCAGGCCTGCGCCAACTCGCGGATTCGCTCGAACTTCCCGAGCGGATCATTGCGGCTCGCGACCACGATGCTCGGGAATTTCAGATGCCGCCGTGGAATCGGGATCCAGCCCTCATCTGCCAGCGTCTGCGGGTCCTTGTATCCGGTCGGCAACGGGCTTTCATAGTCGGTCGGCGCGGCAAGCAAGACGCCCTGCACAGTGCACTCCGTCGCCTCTGCCCAGTGAACGGTAATCAGGCAGCCCACACTATGACCAACGAGGATGACAGGCCCCGGGATGCTGCTGACGACACGCTCCAGGTTCGCCACCCTGGCACGGCGCAGCCTCTTGTCCTGGTCAATCTGGGGCACGATGCGCACGGCTCGTCCTTGCTGCTGCAAGCGCTCCGCCAGCAGCGACTGCCAGTGCTCCGGCATGTGATCGCGAAAGCCGGGAACAATCACAACCGTTGGCTGATTTCCAGATGTCATGAAATTGGAATTCCTCGTTTGGTTTGAGGGATTGCGCTTCGTCCTGTTCTAAAGCTTGAATTTGCTGCAGGTCTAAGGGGGGGGCGCTAGTCGATCTGGATCCCTGCATCGGCAGCGATCTTCGACCAGAGCTGCAGATCGTGGCTGACCATGTCGCGGAACTGCTCCGGGGCCTTCGCCGGTGGCGGTCCGAAGTTCATGGTTTTCATCGTGGCTGCGAGATCAGGAGACTTCTGGACCTTGTTGATTTCATCAGCCAGCCTCTTCAAGATCGCCGGGTTGGTTCCCGCCGGTGCGAAGACGCCGAACCAGCCCACCGCATCGAACTTGTAGCCCTGTTCACCCATGGTTTTGACATCGGGCAGCTGCGGTGCGCGCGCGTTGCCTGCAATGGCAATCGCGCGGACCTTGCCGGAACGCAGGAAGGGAATGGGCGCGCCCGGATCTGTCCAGCCGATTTTCACGACACCTGAAGCGAGGTCGGTCAACAACTGATTCGAAGTCCGATACGGGACGTGATCAGTCTTCATGCCAGTCCGCTTCTTGAGCCATTCCATCGTCAGCTGCCCTGATGATCCCGTGGCCCAGGTGGCGTAGCCATACTTGTCCGGATTCGCCTTCACGAACTGGATAAGCTCCGGCAGGTTGTGAACCGGCAGATCGTTGCTCACCAGCAGCAGCACGCCACCCTCAGCCGTCTCGGCGATTGGCACAAGGCTCTTCTTCGGATCGTAGGGGATGGTCTTCAGTACGGCCGGGGCAACGACCATGTTCGATGCCGTGGTGTAAAGCAGCGTGTACCCGTCGGACGGTGCCTTGACAACGACGTTTGTCCCAACGACTCCACTGCCGCCTGGCCGGTTTTCAACGATGACTGGTTGCTTCAGGGATACCGACAGGCGTTGCGCCATCAAACGTGCCAGGGCATCGGTTCCCGAGCCTGCCGATGACGCTACGACCATCTGTATGGGGCGCGCGGGCCAGGCATCCTCCGCCCACACCGATGCGGAAGCGCACAACGCCGCGAGCGCCGCCGTGCCCAGCGTGGCCGCAAGCAGCTTTTGCATTCGAAATGTCATTGTCACCCTCCATATATTTTTTCTGTTAGCGATCGCTCCGCCTGCGCTCGTTCCAGTTGCATCGCCCTGGCAACGCGGCAACGCCAGCGACAAAGGCCACGCAGCCCGATGCGGTGCGAACAACGCTGACGCGAAGCACAGCGCAAGAAGGCCGCGTGAACCGTAGCCTGACCTCAGGCCGGCTGATTTTCCTGCTTGCGCAGGAAGCCCTGGTGGGCACCGTTCCGATTCGGCGCGAAGCCATTGGCCTGAAGCGTCTCTTCCACGGTGTCGTAGAAAACGCCAAGCTTCAGGATGTCTCGCGTCTGCTGCGCCGTCGCAATGGGACGACCGAATTCGCGGGCGATACGCACCAGTTGCTTGATCTGATCGACCGAGCTCATCTTGGCCGTGCGGCTCTGGTTCCAGAGCACATCCTCGATGCCGCACCGTACATGCAGGCCCAGGGCCATACCGATCATATTGATGGGCAGCACATTGAGCACCGAGCTTTCCACCGTCACGACGGCGCCATCGGGCACCGCACGCAGCATGTTGGCCAGGTTGTAGATGTTCGCCTGGTCCATGCCGCCGCTGATCGCCACCCAGTTCATCACCAGCGGGCCCTTGTAGACGCCGCGGCGGATCATCCGCTCGATCGTTTCAAAGCTGTTGATGTTGTAGACCTGGAACTCGCTCTGGATGCCCGCGGCCGTCAGTCGTCGGATGTGCTCCTCGGCCCAGCTGGGATTCGAGGGCACGATCATGTCCTTGTACGTGTCGTAGAGATGCGGGAAGCCACGCGACACGCCCTTGAAGTCGTCGATGCCGGCGTGCTCCGTCACGTTCATCTGCGTCGTATTGACCGTCACCGTCACCTGGTCAGGCTTGGGATCGAGTTCGGCGAGCATGTGCCGCGTGTCATCGCTCAGCCATTTGGCGGCCTGTCCCTCTTCGGGCGCGAAGCTGATCGAGCCGCCCACCTGGATCACCATGTCGGGCACGGCGGCGCGCACCCCCGCGATCAGCTCGTTGAACATGGACAAGCGCTTGCTGCCCCTGCCATCGGCTTCCCGCACATGCAAGTGCAGAACCCTGGCACCAGCCTCATAGCAATCCACCGCCTTCTGAATCTGCTCTGCCATGGTGACAGGGATGTCTTCCGGGAAGTCCGAGGGAATCCAGCCCGGCGCATAGGGCGCGGCCGTAATGATCAGCGGCTGCTGGTTCTCGGGATAAAGGTGGCCGTCAAGGAAGTTCATGGTGGGTGGTCTCCTGGATGAATCTTGAATATTGAGAGTGTCGAACTGGGTGAGACAGTTTCCCCGAAGGGTCCTGTCAAATGACAAAAATGGACGAGCCCGTGGTCTTTCGCGCCTCGAGGTCCCGGTGCGCCTGTACCGCATCCTCCAGCGCATAGCGCTGATTAATCTCGATGCGGATGCGGCCCGCCGCCACATGGCCGAACAGTTCATCGACCAGCTCCGCCTTTTCGGCAGGATCGGCGATATAGTCGGCAAGGCCCGGGCGCGTCAGGTATGCCGAGCCTTTGCGGGCCAGAATGGCCGGATCGAACCCGGTGACCGGGCCGGAGGCGAACCCCACGCACACCAGCAGGCCGCGACGCTTGAGGGAGTCCAGCGAGGCCATGAAGGTGTCCTTGCCAACGCTGTCGAAGACCACGGACACACCCACCCCGTCCGTCAGTTCCCGCACGCGCCTGGCCACGTCCTCATGGCTGTAGTTGATCGTGTGATCACAGCCATGGGCGCGCGCCACTTCGGCCTTGGCATCGGTGGATACCGTGCCGATCACGGTCAGGCCCAGCAGCTTGGCCCATTGCGAAATGATCAGGCCAACACCACCCGCCGCGGCATGCAGCAGAATGGTGTCGCCTGCCTTGAACGGATAGATCCGGCGCGTCAGGTAGGCAGCTGACAAGCCCCGCATGGTCATGGCCGCGGCGACCTCGCAACTGATTCCCTCCGGCAGCTTGATCAGCGGCGCGGCGGAGATTAGCCGCTCGGTACTGTACGCGCCCAGCGTGTTGGTGAAGCCCGTATAGGTCACACGGTCGCCGACCGCCAGATGGGTGACGCCGGCCCCTACGGCCTCGATCACGCCGGCCGCTTCGTTGCCGATGCCGCTGGGCAGCGGAACCTGATAAGTACCGCTGCGGAAGTAGGTGTCAGCAAAATTCAGTCCGACCGCCACGTGACGGACGCGGACCTCTCCCGGCCCCGGTTCGCCAACGGTTGCGTTCTCAAAACGAAGGACCTCTGGCCCCCCCGATTCGTAAATCCTGACTACCTTCGCCATGTCGTCTCCTTTCTTCTATCGAATATGAAAGTGCACCTGCGGCTTGCCGATCGGGCTTGCCGGAGGGACAACCTGTGTGCCGATCATCAGGCCAGCCCCTGCTATCCGCTTTCCCGTATGCGTCTTGCACTGTCCATTTTCTGACAGGGATCTGCGGGGGGCCTCTCGCGTTGGCGTCGGCAACGGGCACGGGCGTAGTCGCGAACTGGTGCCACATGCAGCGAATGCACTTCGGGAAGGGAGAATTCGCGCCAGGGCGAAAAGCGAGGGATGAGGTGAGTCCGGTGGCTCACGGAAGCCGACCACTTGTCTGGCAGCTGCTGCCCTCGGCCGACGAGGTGTTGCCGAACTCGCCCGTTACCGGCACGCGCATGTGCTGCCGCCGCGGCCCGGCGAAGCAGGTGCCATGCTGCTACCGGCGCTCGGCCGGAAAAGGCCTTGTCGCGCGGCGCGCAACATTTGGTCATCAAGGAAGTTTCGGCGTGCCGGCCAGGCACCTGCATGCGCGTGGGCCGGAATGGGCAGCGCAGGCCTAGGTGCGGGCCAGCGCGTCGGCACCCGGGCTTTTGTATTCGGCGTGATCGGGCGCGTCTATTCCGGCGCCTGTGTGTCGGGAATCATGCACGCGCCATCCAATCCATGGAAAAGGGCCAGATGGAAGCGGTCCGCGCGATCGACATGTCTTACGGTCAGGCCATGCTTACGAGCGCCACCGCCCATCGCCAAGCATAACTAAATCGTAAAGCGGGTCAGCCCGCCCTCGACGCCGCCGCGAGGGCCTGGTCCCGCCGGATGTCTTCGGCAACCGCTGCAATCTCGCCGCGCAGCCACCGGTGTGCCGGATCGGCATGCCGGCGGCCATGCCATACCAGCGAAACGGTGAAGCCGCCGACTTCGACGGGCGGCTCGAGCACTTGCAAGGGAACGGCGCTGGCAAGGCGCCGGGCAGTCAGTTCCGCGATCAGGCCGATCAGGTCAGACTGCGACACCAGCAGCGGCGCCAGCATGAAATGCGGCATGGTCAGCGAGGCCTGTGCCCGGATCCCAAGCGCCCCGTAAAGTCCGTTGACGGCCTCCTTCACCGCGCCGTAGGTGCTGCTGGCGCGCAGGTGCTTGCCCTGGCAGAACTGTTCGAGCGACAGGCTGCCGTCGATGTCCGGATGTCCGACGCGCACCATGGCCTTCAGCCGGTCCGAGAAAAGCTCGCGCACGTAGAAGTTCGGTGGCGCGCTTTCCTCGTTCCACAGCACCAGGTCGATCGCGCCGTCCTTCAGTGCGGCGAGATCGTCCTGCGGCTTGAGCGGCCGGATGTCCAGGTCGATCCCCGGCGCGGCCGCGGTCAGGCGCTGGATCAGCAGCGGCAGCAGGATAAAGCCGATGTAGTCGCTGGTTGCGATCCGGAATGTGCCGGTGAAGCTTGCGGCATCGAAGCCCTCCGCCGGCCGCACCAGCGTCTCGAGCGCGTCGAGCGCGCGCTGCAAGGGCTCGGCCAGTTCGAGCGCACGCGCGGTCGGCACCAGGCCGCGGCCCATCGACACGAATAATGGATCATGAAACAGGTCCCGCAGCCTGGCCAGCGTATGACTGACGGCCGACTGGGTCATGTTCAGCTGCACGGCCGCCTTGGTGACGTTGCACTCCTTGACCAGCGAGGCAAAGACTTGCAGGGACTTCAGATCGACGTTATGCAAACGTTCTCCGGCATCCCGCCCGCAGGCCATGGCAGCATGGCGGCGCGGATGCGCTTCAATGTGGTGGAGACGAAATTGTAGCCGCTGGTCGGGCAGCGCCCCCGCTGGCGCTGCCCGCGGCATGTTCAGCGCGGCGCTAATAGAGGACGACGGAGCGGATGGATTCGCCCCGCTTCATCAGGTCGAAGCCCCGGTTGATCTCGTCCAGGGTAAGCCGGTGCGTGATCATGTCGTCAATGCGGATCTTGTTTTCCATATACCAGTCGACAATCTTCGGGACATCGGTGCGGCCCCGCGCGCCGCCGAATGCCGACCCTTTCCACACCCGGCCAGTGACGAGCTGGAACGGCCGGGTGCGGATCTCCTCGCCCGCCGCCGCGACGCCGATCAGGATGCACTGCCCCCACCCCTTGTGGCAGCATTCGAGCGCCTGGCGCATGACCTGCGTATTGCCGATGCATTCGAAGGCGTAATCGGCGCCGCCGTCGGTGAGCTGGCTGATGTGGTCGACGACATTGTCGACCTCTTTCGGATTGATGAAATCGGTCATCCCATACTGCCGCGCGATGGCTTCCCGCGCAGGATTGATGTCGACGCCGATGATCTTGCCGGCGCCGACCAGCCGCGCGCCCTGGATGACGTTGAGGCCGATGCCGCCCAGGCCGAACACCACGACATTTGCCCCGGCCTCGACCCTGGCGGTGAATATCACGGCACCAAGGCCGGTGGTGACCCCGCAGCCGATATAGCAGACCGTGTCGAACGGCGCGTCTTCGCGGATTTTCGCCAGCGCGATCTCGGGAACCACGGTGTAGTTCGAGAACGTTGACGTGCCCATGTAGTGATAGATGGAACGGCCGCCGGCACTGAAGCGGCTGGTTTCGTCCGGCATCAGCCCGCGCCCCTGGGTCGCGCGGATCGCCTGGCACAGGTTGGTCTTCCTCGACAGGCAGAACTTGCAGCCGCGGCATTCCGGCGTGTAGAGCGGAATCACATGGTCGCCGCGTTTCAGGCTCTTGACGCCTGGCCCGACGTCGACGACAACGCCGGCGCCCTCATGTCCGAGGATGGCGGGGAAGATGCCCTCCGGGTCGGCACCGGAGAGCGTGTAGTAGTCGGTGTGGCAGATGCCGGTGGCTTTCAGTTCGACCAGCACTTCGCCCTCGCGCGGCCCGGCGAGGTCAACGGTTTCAATAGTCAGGGGAGCGCCTGCCTGCCACGCAACAGCAGCTTTGGTTTTCATTGCAGTCCTTGCACGCAAGTGGGTAAGGGGATGGGCGGATCCGGTATCAGCGCGAGCCTTCCGGCAAGGAAGCCGCCAGCTGCTCCTGCCGGGATCCGCCCAGTACGTTGAAGAAGAGGTTCAGCAAGACCGCGGCGAGCGCGGCCAGCAGGATGCTGCTATGCAGAAGCGGTGCCAGCTGCTCGGGGAATTTGGCGAAGAATTCGGGCTTCACCACCGGCAGCATGCCGATGCTCACGCTGATGGCGATGATGTAGGCATTGAACGGGTTGTTGTCATAGTCGACGGCCGCCAGCATCCGCACGCCGCAGGCGGTGATCATGCCGAACATGATCAGCCCCGCGCCACCCAGCACGTATGCGGGCACCAGCGCCACCAGCGCCGACATCTTCGGGAACAGCCCCAGCGCCATCAGGATCACGCCGCCCATGGCGCAGACCCAGCGGCTGCGCACGCCGGTGATGCTGACCAGCCCCACGTTCTCGGCGTATGAGGTGTAGGGAAAGATATTGAAGACCGCGCCGAGCAGCGTGCCCAGTCCGTCGGCCCGGAAACCTTTGACCATCGCGGCTTCGTCGACAGGCTTGCCGACGATCTCGCCGACCGCGACAAACATGCCGGTCGCCTCGATGAACGTCACCAGCATGACGATGGACATGGCAATGATGGCCCAGAAGTCGAACTTCGGCATGCCGAAATGGAATGGCAGCACCAGCCCGAACCATGCCGCTTCGCCAACCGGCGAAAAGTCGATGGAGCCGTTGACGGTGGCCACGCCCATGCCGAACACGATGCCCAGCAAGACCGCGATATTGCGTATGAAGCCGTTCAAATACTTGGTCAGTGCCAGGATGAAGGCGAGCACCAGGAAGGACATGCCAATCAGTTTCGGGCTGCCGAACTCCGGATGGCCGGTTCCGCCGGCTGCCCATTCCGCACTGACCACCATCAGGCATAGGCCGACCACGAGGATCTCCGTGCCGATCACCACCGGCGGGAAGAAGCGCAGCCCTTTCGCCACCAGCGGCGCGATGGCAATGCCGAGCAGGCCCGAGCAGATCATCGAGCCGTATATGCCGAGCAGGCCCAGCTCGGGGTTGGCGCCGATGGCGATCATCGGGCCGACGCCGGTAAACGACACCCCCATCATGATCGGCAGCCGCACGCCGAACCAGCGGGTGCCGACGGCCTGGACCAGCGTGATCAGCCCGGAAACGAACAGGTCCACGCTGATCAGGTAGGCGACCTGCTCCTTTGGCAGCTTCAAGGCCATGCCGATGATCAGCGGCACCGCGACCGCTCCGGCATACATGACCATCACATGCTGCATGCCGAGCACGGTCAGGCGGCCGGCCGGGAGGACTTCATCGACCGCGGCACGCGAGTCGGCGGGGATATAGCGCTTGGTTTTCATGGTGTCTCCTCCGGAATATGGTTTTTTGTCTCTATGGCGCCGGCGCGGACGCGGCGAAGATGCCCGACATCACGATGAAGCCGGGCACGCGCCTGACCCGGTCGGTCCACCGGCGCAGCGCGGGAAAGTCGATCAGCGGGATCCCGCCCTCGTCGGACAGCGCAACATACGGAAAGCAGGCGATGTCGGCCACGGTCGGGCGATCGCCGCTGCAGATCCAGCCGGCGTGCTCGCGCTCGGAGAACCAGAGCTGCTCGTCCAGCACGCGGAACAGCGCGTGCGCGCCGGCGCGCGCCTTGTCGGCATCGAGCGCATAGCGCAGTACGTCGTGCAGCCGCGCCGCCGATGCCGTGCCGGTGATCGCATCCGCAAACGCAAGCCACATATTGACCTCGGCCAGCCGCTTCGGATCGTTGGTGGGATACCAGGTGCGCGTCGCGTCGTAACGCGACGCGAGATAGCCGAGGATCGCCTGCGCGTCGCGCAGGACGAAACCGTCGTCGTCCAGCACCGGCAACTGGCCGAGGGGGTTCAATGCCAGGAAGGCATCGCCCTTGTGCTCCTGGCCGGGAAAGAACTCGACGTTCTGCTTCCGGTATTCCAGGCCCAGGATATTCATGAAGAGGCGCAACTTGTAGCAGTTGCCGGACAGCTCATAGTCGTAAAGGGTAATCATCGGCAACTCCCTACAGATCGAGGACCAGAAGTCCGGAACGGCTGCGCGAAACGCAAGGCAGCAGGCAGCGGTTGCTCTGCTTTTCGGCGGCGCTGAGGTAAACGTCGCGGTGCTCCGGTTCGCCGTCGACCACATCGGTCAGGCAGGTGCCGCAGACGCCCTGCTCGCATGAGGTATCCAGCGCAATGCCTTGCGCCTTCAGTGCCTCGGCCAGGGTGACGCCGGCCGGCACGAGGAACTCCGTGCCGCGCTTGCCGAGGCGGACGCGGAATGGCTGGTCGGCGTGGTGCGAGACGTCGTTGGCGAACAGTTCGGCATGGACGCGTGCGTCGGCGATACCCCGGATAGCCGCCCTTTCCCGCACCAGATCGATCAGCGGGCGGGGGCCGCAGACGTAGATGTGGCGATCCTCCGAGGTGGCCTCGAGCGCCCGCTCAACCGCATCGCGCGTGGCTTGCGCGGTCAGATCCATATGGCGCTGCAGGTGGTCGAGCCCGGCCAGGCGCTCGCCGAAGGCGACGTGTTTCTCGGCCCGCGTGAAATAGTGCAGCGCATAGGGCAGTCGCGCGGCCTGCAGGGACGCGGCCATTGCCAGGATCGGCGTGATGCCTATCCCTCCGGCAATGAGCAGGCCGCCCGCGGCCGGGGCCAGCCGGAAGTTGTTCTTCGGTGCGGACACGGTCAGCCGGTCGCCGACCTGCAGCGCCTCATGCATCGAACGCGACCCGCCCCGTGACTGGGGTTCGAGCTTGACCCCGATCACCAGGCTGTCGCGCTCGCCAGGCGCGTTGACCAGGGAGTATTGCCGCACCGGCCCGGCGGGCGTATGCACGTCGATATGCGCACCGGGCTCGAAGGCGAGCGGAAAATCGGCCGACGGTGCCAGCCTGAAGGCCACGATGTCCTGCGCGGTCATCCAGCGCGCCGCGACGGTGACCGCGTGTGTGTTGGAGCGCGCTGCGGCCGGCCTTGGCACGACGGGAATGATGCGTGGCTGCGCAACGGACGCGGCGGCGCCTGTGCTGCTGGTTCGCGCCGCGTTGTGTTCGACATCGCGGCGCAGCGCCGTCAGCATCCGGTTATGCCAGCGCAAGGCGGCTTCCGGTACCATGCCGCAGCCGCTGGCCGTGCTGTGCACGACAGTCTTGCCGGTGTCAGCGGGCTGCAGCCAGAAACGGACTTGCCGCTCGTGCTCCCCGGCGCGCCACGACAGGTCGACCTGGGCGACATCGTTGTCACGGCGGACCAGCGTGGCAGAGCCAGGCACGGCACTGTCATCGTAGCCTGCGTAGCGTGCCAGTGCGCCGGCAACCGCATCGATGCCCGCATGGAAGACCAGGCTGCGCAGCGCCAGCGGCAGCGCTTTTCCGGCCGCTGCGAACGGGGCCGCTGCATCGGCTGCCAGGTTGACCCAGACGTAGCCGCCGGCCTCGGCCGCGGCGAAGGTCCTGGCGCACAGGCTTGCCGGCGGCGTGGCGCCGCTCGCCGCGGGAATATGCGTGCAGCGGCCATCCCCGCTGCGGTATTGCCAGCCGTGATACTGGCAGCGCAGCTTTTCTCCGGTATTGGCGCCCAGTGAGAAACGCACGCTGCGGTGCGGACACCGGTTCTCCCAGGCGTTCACCGTGCCGTCGTCGGCGCGCCACAACGCCAGTTCGATGCCATGCAGCTGTCCCTGGAAGACATGGCGCATGGGCAGGTCGTCGGCGCGCGCCACCGGGTACCAGCGGTGCTCGCCCGTATTCATTGCGTTTTCCATATGCGTGGCGTGGTCAGTGAGCTTGATAGGTGCCGTACGAGATACCCTTCTGCTGCAGCCAGCGGCGATAGGCGGCTGACATCGCGTCGGCGCGCGTCGGGACTTCGAGCCGGGTGCCGAGCGGCAGCGTGCGCGGCAGATGGTTGGACAAGATCATCAGGTCCTGACCGAAGATCGTCTGCTGGAACTGTCGGAGGTCCTGGTCGCTGGAGGTCTCATCCAGGTAAGCCAGCACGGTGTGCGCGATGCACCAGTCTTCCTCGACGGGCTGCACGAACAGGCAGATCACGTCGCGCCGGGTCGGCTGCGGCGGCGAGGTCTTGTAGAGGATGGCGACAAACGGGCTGGCAACGCGATAGATGTAGTCCGTATCGATGCCGGCGGTCGAAGCCGATGCCGCTCTTGGCTGATAGAACCGGCATTCGCGTGCATAGATCTCGTCGGCGTCGCGGTCGAACTCGACGGAGTACGGCGCCACATCGGTGTGCGGCTCTTCGCCCAGGTAGCCGGTATGGACGTAGGGAAAGTGCGCCATGTCGAGGAAATTCTCGATCGCGCGCAGACCCGAGACATGGACGCGCATGGAGCCGGCCCCGAGGATGCGCCGGTCAGCCTCGCTGAACTCAGGCACGGCAAAGAACGCTTCGGCCGGCTCGCCGAGCGACACCCAATGCGTGTGATAGCAGGTCTGCACGCGGCATGCGCCGCCGCCTTCACGGCGGGCGGAAAACCTGCCTTCATCGTCGCGGCCATATTCGATGTCCTGTCCCAGGAGCCGGGTGTGGTAATGACCCCCCTCCTTCAGGTCTTCGACGACCGCTACCGGGTACCACGCATCCCGGATTGTCGCTTCGATCTCCATGCGCATTGCTCCTCCTGTTCCGACGCGGATTTCATGTTTGAGGTCTGGGAAGGAACGATACGTTTGGCGTTGATATCGATCAAATGACGGGGTTCATAGCAGGTATGAAGGATCGTCATTGGAAATCCGGCCAGGAAACGCCTAGGCGGCGTGCGCGCCGCGGGAGTGGCGAAGACGCCTCGGCGCGGGGGCGGCAAGCGCTCCCGCCTTGCGCCTTCTCGTTGGAGCCTCGTTGCCAAGGATGCTGAGGCTCGCAGAAGTCGACCTAGATGTCGGTCGCCATCCAGCGGACAGATTCGATGCAGCGAGGCTTGCGCCTAATCTACCGACAGTCCTTTGCTGCGGATGACCTTGCCCCACTTCTCCGACTCCTGGCGCAGGCGCGTGGCAAGCGCGGCGGGCTCACCGCCATCGGACACCTCGAAATTGATTCGCTCCAGCTGCGCGCGCACCTCGGGTGCCCGCAGCACCTGCCGTGCCGCCTGGTTCAGTTGCTGGACGATCGTCGCCGGCGTGCCGGACGGCGCCATCAACATGTTGAACGGCTCGACAGCGGTGGACGGGAATCCCTCCTCTGCCGTGGTTGGCACGTCAGGCATTGCGGCTACCCGCTTGTCGGCCAGCACTGCCAGCGGACGAACCTTACCGCTCTTGAGATAAGGGGACACCGGTTGCAGCACGTCGAAATAGATCGGATAGATGCCGCCAAGGAAATCGCTCATTGCCTGCACCGTTCCCTTGTAGTTGATGTGCACCAGTTGCACGTTGGCCTGATCGAACAGCAGCAGGCTGCCGAGGTGCAGCAGCGTTGCCGGGGCGGGCGAAGAATAGTTGTAGTGCCCTGGCCGGGCCTTCAATAACGCCATCAGTTCCTTCAGGTTCCGCGCAGGCAGCCGGCTGTCGACCCACAGGAAAACGGGCGACGTGCCCAGCATGGCCACCGGCGTGAGGTCCTTGATGGGGTCATAGCTTAGCTTCTTGTACAGATGCGCGCTGGTGGCCAGGTAGGCCGCCCCGACCACCAGCGTATAGCCGTCAGGTGCGGCGTGAGCCACCGCCGCCGCGCCAACGTTGCCGCCAGCGCCGGGCTTGTTTTCGACGATCACGGCCTGCCCGAGGGATTCCGACAATTTTTTGCCGAACACGCGCCACGCCGTATCAGTGCTGCCGCCAGGGGGAAACGGGACTACCAGAGTGATCGGTTTGGCAGGCCAGGCCGGACGCTGCGCCGCGGCATCCGCGGCAGCGCCCAGCAACATCGCAAACAGCATGGTGCCACGGGCGGCGTGGCACAGGAATCGAATCATCTTCACGTTCTTTGTCTCCTCGGATACCTTTGCCGCTGGGCAAGGCTGTTTAGGGAAATGATTAATGACGCCGGCGGGCAGCGATGCAGATCACTCGGAGCACAAATGCTGATCAGTTGAGCGCCTGTCGTGCCCGAGCAGGCGGGGATCCAGTGAGCCGTCAGGAAAGCAGGCTCTTGCCTGCGCGGAATGTCGGTGGCGCTTAATCAGTTATCTGAACGGAACGGCATTGCCGATGCAGCGCTGCAGTGCCGTTGTTTCGCGGCTTCCAGGTTTCCTCCTGGTATGCCCAGCCAGCGCTGCGTTGCCAAGGCTGCGGTGCGCACGCCATGGCGGTCGACCCTTCGCGCACCATCCGGGAAATCTGCTCAGGGACCGATACGTCGGCTTGCACGACGAAGCGCCGCCCGCCTTCGCGGGCAATCCAGTCGCCCCTCGCGCCGGATGCTGCCCAGTGCAGGCCTGAAGAGCTGCGGTTCAGGGTTGGGTTGCAGGGCATCAGGCACGGGGCATCTCCACATGTTCAAGCGGCGGGTTCTCAAGATCGACTTCCAGGTTCTCCAGCAGGCGCGACACCAGCATGTAGTAGCCGATGGTGACCAGCAGTTCCATGGTCTGCTGATCTCCAAGGGCCTGCGCCACGCTCGCGTACAGCGCCTCGGGCGCCTTGACATCCCGCACCACGGCGTCGGTGAATGCGATCACCAGCGCCTCATGCGGCTCGAGCGCTTCCGTCGAGCCTGGCCTGAGCGCGGTCTCGATCTTTGCCTGCGGCAAGCCCGCCGCGCGCGCCACCTGGCGATGCTGATGGATTTCATAGCTGGCATTGCACAGTGCGCCCACTCTGAGGATGGCCAGCTCACGCAGTGTTGGCGGGAGCGCCAGTTTCGTGAGAACGGCGCTTCCAAGCGTCAGGAGGCCGATAGCGGCCTCAGGCGCATTGGGGAGAATCCGGTACAGGTTGAGCGGCGCACGGCTGCGCACCAACTCGCCGAGCCGGCCGGTGATGTCGTTGACGTCAAAATATGGCATGCGAGCCATGGAGTCTCCTCTGGCCGCGTGGGCGCGGCGCATGGGCTGGTGGATAAAGCGGATGACTTCGGGGGCATCAGGGCAGGAGGGCTATCAAGCGCGGCGCGAGTCGGGGCTAAAAGGTATGCCGCAAGCCCACGGTCACACCCAGCATGTCGTTCTGGCCTGATGTCGGAAAGTAGCCGGAGCTAAAGCCGGTCAACGATGTATCGAAGTTCAATCCCGCATTCCTTGCGTACGCCGTTGTCAGGTAGACGACCGTGCGCTTGGACAGCGCGTAGGCTGAGCGAAACGAAATCTGCCAGGGATTGACTGGATTCGCACTGGCAGCCGTCGCAGCCAGACGGGCCGACTTGATATCCCAATAGTAGAAGGCCAAGGTCAGGCCGAGCGCGGGATTAACTTGGTATATTCCTCCGGCCCACCAAAAATCGTCGCGCGCAAGGGTGTTACCGTTGTGGTATGTCGCCCGCCCCCACCGATACCCGCCCATCACGTTCACGGCCCCGGTGTTGTAGCTGACCGCCATACTTGCCTTTCTGGATTTTCCTTCCTGTCCGACGGTAGTGCTTGGATTCCACTCGTCGTAAGCGAGGCTCAGACCAAGGCCGCCACGTTCATAGTTCAGACCACCGCCCCACGCGGCATTACTGCCCGCGTGGCCAGGCACCTCGCCGGCGCCCCCATTGAATAACGGTACAGGCCCGACCGACGCCGCGCCGACACCAAATGAATAGTGGGCCATGGCGGAAAGGGGTCCAAAATTCCCCCGGTAGTTGACGCTATTGTCTGCACGAGCCGTACCGCCGAGCAAGGCGCCGGCAGGCTCGTACAGCGGCGCAAAGCGCAGTGGCACAAAATTGGCCAGCGCCACAAACATCGAGGAATATTGCCTGCCGAATGTCAGCTGCCCAATATTCTCCTTCGCAATGCCAGCGAAGGCCTGGCGGCCAAACAGGCGGCCTAGCTGGGAGCTGCCGCTATCCAGGGCGAAACCATTCTCCAACACAAATAACGCAGTGGCACCACCACCAAGCTCTTCCTTGCCGCGAATGCCCCACCGGTTTCCGGCCAGTCCGCCACTGGACGGCATGGAAAGACGGCTGCCACCGGATGGCTGGAAAGTCAGCTTGCCATCGGCAAGCGTGGGCGCGCCCTGGGCAATGCGGTTGACGAACTCGATAGGCGCGTCAACCACACCATAAAGCGTCACGCCCGATTGTGCTTTCGCTGCACCATGAGCGACACACAGGAGAATTGCTGCCGAGACCACCATCCTCATTTCTTGTCGTCTCCTCGTTGGATTTCTGTGACACATGAACGCTGAGCAGTCCCGTTTTGATGCCTGATACATGTCGCAGGCACACGGAAGCCGCCGCCTGGCTGAATACCCAAGGAGGCAAATTCCTTAGACCGCCGACAGACACCGAAGGGGAGCGCAGCGCTCCTGGTCGAAAAGCTGAGTTCGCGCGCGGATCCGCGGCCGGGCCTGCCTGACCGGCCACGAATCCTCATGACCATTGCAACGCCGCAGTGATCGGGGTAGAGACTATTGAATCTCGCCCGCCACGATTGCCATGGATTTCGTGGAATCGATCGGCGGCCCGGAGCGCGACGGCCGGCGACCGTACCGGTCAGATGGCGATAGTCTTCCGCTCGAGATACTCGGACAGGCCTTGGATGCCTCTCTCGCGTCCGTTACCAGAACGCTTGTAGCCACCGACCGGTGCGCCGGGGTCGACAACTGCCCCGTTGACGTGGACAATCCCCGCGCGCAGCCGGCTGGCAACACGCCGTGCGTGCGCAGCGTCGCCGGACCAGACATAGGCCGCGAGCCCGTACTCCGTGTCGTTGGCAATG
>NZ_JBIVHB010000035.1:0-45450 GCF_044748965.1 Cupriavidus sp. NPDC089707 | reverse complement strand
AATCTATACCATAGACCATCCTGGCTGTTGCGCCAGAAGCGGGATTTCAAGGCTTCAAAGCGCAACAGTCGTAAACCTACCGTTCCTTCGCATAAGATTTATTATGTTAAATGGCTTTCACGCATGAAAGTAGGCAGATTGCTCGTCTTTGGTTGGCACAAAGTTGTTCCCGGTTTTTGCAGAATTTTGTTCCTGGCCCCCATGGGCCCGGCTGACGGGCGCGGCGGCGAGGCGTTCGCGTGGCCTTGGCTTGGCATCCTGATCGCGCGGAGTCCCCTGACGGCGAGCGTCATCGGCTTCGCAAGCCTCAGCGTGCGGACCAGCGACTGACCGGCCCGTTGGGAAAGGAACAAAATTGCTTCAAGCGTCGGCCGGAGGAACAATTTTCCGCAAAATTAGTTGAAGCAAAATTGTTCCCAGTGCCTCGGAAACGGCGAGCTCGCGGGCAGCCAGCAGGAACGAAATTATGCAAACCGACGCCGGGCTCGCCGCGTCACGTAGTCCAACTCGCACCGCGCCTGCAATGACGCGCTGAGACGGCCGAGCCGCGACGGAATTAGCTGTTAAGTCACTGAATTGTTGTGAATCGCAGTCCGGCAGGCGCCGGGCACACCGCAATCCCGACGGAGAGTGTCCTCGATGGACCACGTCGAATGTTGTCCATCGGGTCCCCGTGCCCTTCCGCTTCGTCCAACTACGCGACTGACAATCTGCTGCGAACGATACTTAAAAGAGCCCCTGGATCTTTGCGCATCAAATGACCATCAAATAAGAGCGCTTTCTCGAACCTACTGAATTTATTGGAATTTCTGGGGTATAGAGGTTACCGAACCCGCGGCGGAGAAGTGGGTTGTCAAATAGGACTGAACCGATGCAGGTGGGGATCTGGCTACGGGCTGCAATAGGACGAGTCCGCGAAATTTCACAATGGTTAAATTTCATACTTCAATGCCGGAATGTTCGCGGGAGAGTGTTGGGCCCAAGAAGGGCTGCGCCCCCTCAGTCGTATCGTCGTCTATCGCAGGGTGCCGCTAGCGGGCAGCTTAGCCGCTTGAGCCAGCTGCGTAGTTCGGCCGCGCGAAAGGCTTGGAACTTCCCGCAAAGGGCGAGGAGTAGATCCGCTTGCGATGCTTCAACGAGGATGGCGGCCTGGCAAACCGTCAGTCCACGGCCCCGAATCCGTTCGGTGATGTCGCGAACAATGCCCGCCTTGAGAGGGATTTCGTCTGCGTCAGCGAAGCCAAGCTGCGCATAGACATTGCTCGTTCCATACTCGAACCGAAACACGTGGACTCCTTTATTTGTGGACAACAACCCCTTTTACCATTGCTCGGCGATGGCTGAGGGCGGCGCGATTATTCCGGGAACGCAATGTAAAGACAACTTCGGGGAAATACCAAGGGTGGCAAGGGCACGAGGGCTGATCACATCAAGATGTGATATAAAATGCGCTTCGCAATCACGTGAGAACTCGGGCCGTGGGCATCCCCCTACATTGGGGGATGGAAGGGACGGATCGTCCGATGGCAATATCACTGCGCTGGTGGTTGCGACCCGCCAGCAGACGCTCCGCCCTCGGCATTTCCACGCCGAGGGCTTTTCTTTTTTGCGGGTCATCGATGACAAGCAGCGATTGCGGCAGCAAGCCCGCCGACGGTCTTTGTCACTAGCCGTTGATGGTTCGTTCCAGGTTCTCGACCCTTGCAAGAACATCTTCGAACGAAGGCGGGTTCTCATCGAACATCATTGGCGCCATCGCCCGGTAGTCAATGCGCAGGTCTTTGATGCGCATCGCGTTCGGGATGAGCTGTAAGGTGCCGGGCTTTGCGAGGTCGTAACGCGCCCAGCTCGACCGAAAGAATGTTGCTTTGTGCGTGACGACTTGTGCGAGCAGGCCGAAGTCGGTTGCGGCCTGCTTCCCTTCCTCAGTGTCGAACAGCATAGCGAGGTCGTAATAGTGCCGCGAAAAATACTGTGGTGTGGGCGTTTCCATTGGGCGGTGTGCTTCCGCATGCAATGCGGTGGCCTTTTCCCAAAAAGTGCGCCGCGCTGATAGGACGGTCACCGTACAGGTGGCGTCTTCGAAGAAGCTGGGATAGTCCTCCGCCGCGTAAGGGCGAATCACTCGCTGCTCGGTCGGCCACGGGTCACCGCGTACGCCAAGCTCGAGCTTTACCCGCGGGGTGATGTAAGCCATGCCCTCGTATTCGGAGGCCTGTAGTGCGGTCGGATAATGGAAGTTCACCGTCTGCGCGTCGGCGGTGTCGATCTCCAGGGACCACCGGCCCTGGCTCGGCTCGCCCAGTTGCTCGACGATTGCGGCTCGAAGCGCGGGTAGCAGCTTCTGGGCAATATGGTCCTCAACATCGCCTATCAGTTCTTTGATGAGTTGGCTCGCTTGCTTCCCGCTGATTCCCTCCATTTCGGGATCGCGGTCGCCCGTGTAGCCGAGGTCGGCTCGATCGAAGGACAGATCGATATCCTCGGAGAAGCGGCGGATGGCGCCGAACGCCTTAGATAGCGATGTTCCGCCTTTGAAGACGAGGGCCGCAGCGTCCTGGCGCTGCAGGCCGAACAGTCGCTTTAACGTCCAGCAGACCCAGAAGTCCTTTTCGATGATCGTATTGGCGACCCCTCGACCGGCGCCAGTTTCGCCAAAGAGAGCGGCTCGATCATCCGCCGGAAGCTTGGCGACTTTATCCATCGATCTCACCCGTTGCCGCGTTAGCAATCGATACAAGGGTCGGTCGCATCCAGGCGGGCGCCTGGATCGCGGTGGATGCGAGCGTCCGCTTGTCGCTGGCCGAGAGGCGACTCGCTGCGACTTGCACAACGTCCGCCGCACGGACGGGCCCCACATGACGAAGCGCCTGGAACACGGTGCCCGCCGCACTGCCCGGCGCAATCAGGTGCTTCGGCGAAGCATGCCGCAGATCGACGACGCGCTTGCCGAGCACGACACGGCGAGAGGGTCCGTTGGTCAGATAAGTCGTTTTCGCCGGAACCTGCGTGGTCAGCCCCAAGACATTTGCCGCGCGTGCGCCGGCGATCTGTACCTGAGACCCGGTCTCCCGCGCAAGTGCCTGCGCCACGTCATCAGGCGCTGGAGAAAGCGGGCCAAGCTTCGGGTGAACTTTGGGAAAGTCGTACAGGCCGCGCGCCAAACGACGGAGCTTTCCGCCTTTCGTCAACCGTGAAAGAGCCTGGTCAATGGCTGCCCTACCCCCTACGTCCAGGAAGTCACTGGGGGTGAAAACGCCCCCACGCCCGGCTGCACGGGCGCGTCTCATGATCTGGTCCGGAACGGATGGTGTGGTTGCTTTCATAAGTCAGAAATTAACCTATTTTTTTCTGACAGACAAGGCCGTCTCGTAAAGGTTTGGAGGTGTCGTTTGTCGTACATATCGCGCCATAAAATGCAGAATTCTGCGCAAATTCTGCGCAATGGCAAGATTTCAGTCACGGCTCCCCGATTCCACGCCAGGGGAGCGCCGGGGAGTGGCAGGTTTTGAGAAAGGGCCCCTGACCACTGTATAAATATACAGTAGACTGTGAGCAGGAGCCCTCATGCTGACAGTCGCCCCCGAAACCATCCATCCATCGCTCTGGATCGCCTCGCAACTGGCCGGCGGCTACGCGCGCGCCGTGTCTACTGGACATCCCTCGCTGGACCGTGAATTGCCAGGTGGCGGCTGGCCGATTGGCGGCCTGACGGAGCTGCTCCAGCGCCAGCCCGGGATCGGGGAATTGCGCCTGCTCCGCCCCGCCCTGGCAGCCCGGTGCGGACGCCCGATCGCGCTGTTGACGCCACCGCACGCCCCGCAAACGCTGGCGCTGGCCAACTGGGGCATTCCGCCGGAACAACTGCTCTGGGTCGACGCCGAGTCGTTTGCCAAGGGCGGGGCTCGGCCGCCAACTCCGCCGTTTGCTATTGCCTGGGCATCACAGAGGTCGACCCGGTGCGGGGCAACCTGCTGTTCGAGCGCTTCATCTCCAAAGAACGTGGCGAGCCACCCGATATCGACGTCGATTTCGAGCACCAGCGACGCGAGGAAGTCATCCAGTATCTCTACCGGAAATACGGGCGAGACCGTGCCGCGCTAGCCGCAGCTGTGACTACCTACCGACCGCGCAGCGCCCTACGCGATTCCGGCAAAGCGCTCGGGGTCGATCCCGCCATCATTGACCTGGTTGCAAAATCGCACCACTGGTTCGATGGCAAGGCTGATTTGCAGCGGCGCTTCAATGAGAGCGGTGTGGACCCAGACGCAGAGCTATCCCAACGGTGGGCCAACATGGCCGTGTCATTGCTCGGTTTCCCCCGCCATCTATCGCAGCACACCGGCGGCCATGGCTGACCGCAGTGTGATCCAGTGGGACAAGGACGATCTGGACGCGCTGGGGCTGCTCAAGGTCGACGTGCTGGCGCTGGGCATGCTTCCAGCGGTGCGTCACGCGCTGGACTTCGTGGCACAGCAGCGCGGCGAGGCGTTTGAGCTGCAGGATATTCCCGCCGAAGACCCAGCGACCTACGAGATGATTTGCAAGGTCGATACGGTTGGCGTCTTCCAGATCGAGTCCCGCGCCCAAATGTCCATGCTGCCACGACTGCAGCCGCGGACCTTCTACGACCTGGTCATCGAGGTGGCCATCGTTCGAAGTCGCAATGCTGGCGGCTGGGTTTTCGGCTGGCGAAGCAGGCCAACCTGCGCCGCGCCATGGCCGCCTGGAAACGCAGGGGCGGCATCGACAAGTACTACGAGCGGATCGTCTCGGGCATGCTCGAGCGCGGTTATGACCGCGAGTTCGCAGAGAGCATCTTCCGGCAGATCCAGGGCTTCGGCGAGTATGGTTTTCCGGAGAGCCACGCGGCCAGCTTCGCGCTGCTGGTCTATGCCTCAGCCTGGCTGAAATGCCACGAGCCGGCAGCTTTCCTATGCGCGATGCTCAATAGCCAGCCGATGGGGTTCTACACTGGTGCAGGACGCGAGGCGGCATGGCGTGATCGTGCTCCCGGCAGATGTAGCGGTGAGCGGATGGGATTCCACGATGGAATCCCATCCCGGCTCGCAGGCAACGGCGGTGCGCCTTGGTCTGTCGCTCCTACGTGGCATGCGTCGCGAGGCTGGCCAGCGTATTGAGGAAGCGCGAGCGGTCCGTCCGTTCGCCGGTACGGCGGATCTCTCCCGGCGCGCGGCGCTGGATCGCCACGACCTGCAGGTTCTCGCTGCCGGCAACGCGCTGGCATCCATCACTGGCGATCGCCGGCAAGCCTTGTGGCAGGCCGCTGCCGCAGTAGCGGACAAGGACTTGCTGCGTCCGGCGGACATTGCCGAAGCGCCGGCCGAGTTGGCCCAGGCAACAGAGGGTGAGGAGATCGCTGGCGACTACCGCGCTATGGGCTTGACCCTGCGGCGCCACCCTCTTGCCCTGCTGCGCCCGATGCTGGCAGCCCGGCGCTTCGTGGCGGCGGCGGAGCTGGTGCAATTCCAGCCGCGACAGGCCGCCCGCGCTGCCGCATCGTGACGGTGCGACAGCGACCCAGCACTGCCAATGGCGTCGTGTTCATGACGCTGGAGGATGAGACTGGCGTCGTCAACGTGATCGTGTGGCCGAATGTCTTCGAGCGCTTCCGCAAGGAAGTTCTGGGTTCGGCGATGGTCGGAATCTACGGCCAGTGGCAACGTGAGGGGGAGGTCCGGCACCTGATCGCTCAGCGTGTGGTGGATCTCTCGCGCATGCTTGGCGAGCTTCAGACGGCGAGCCGGAATTTCTGTTGACACAGGACGCGTCGTGGATTTTTCGCAGGACGCCGGGCAGATCGATCACGTAGCCACGTAGCGCCTTACCTGGAGGTGACCCACAAGGAGATGCATGAGGCGGTGCCAGCACATGGCGATTCATTGGATGTAGCTACGATGTAGAAACCACTGCTTGACGTGTTCCGCGCGCGTATCTACAATGAATCTACGTAATAGGAGGTGCGGCGATGGAACTGTCGATTCAAAAATGGGGTAACAGCGCGGCAGTGCGCCTGCCCACAACGCTGCTTGAGCAGCTCAAAGTGGCATTGGGCGACAGGCTGTCAGTGGATGTGCGGCCGGACGGTGTCATGCTCAAGCCCGCCCGGCACAAGTATTCGCTCGATGAGCTGGTTGCCCAGTGCAATCCGAAGGCGCCGATGCCCGACGGGCTAGCAGATTGGGGGGGCGTCAAGCCGGTCGGGCGCGAAGTATGGTGAGGCGCGTCAAGTTTGACCGGGGCGACATCGTGCGGGTGAGCCTGAACCCAACGGAGGGGCGTGAGCAACGAGGGAACTATCGCCCAGCACTCGTGCTGTCGCCGGCAGCGTTCAACGCTCTTGGTGTCGCGCTGGTTGCCCCGATTTCGCAGGGAGGCGACTTCGCGCGATTTGCTGGATTTGCCGTTCCGCTGTCGGGCTCTGGCACGGAAACTCAGGGAGTCGCGCTGGTGAACATGGTGCGCACGCTGGACCTTGAGGCTCGCGGAGCAAAGAAGGTCGAGCGGGCACCGGCCGCGGTTGTCGAAGATGCCCTGGCACGACTTCAGACCATTCTTGAATAGCCGTTAGCTCTAAGGGAGCAGTGTCATACGTCCCCCTATGGGTGGTCTTCAATCCCGTTCCTCGGGGGGTATGCCAGCCTCGAAGCTTGCAAGAACGCGAAGGCCGCAATGGCGCGGGAGGGAAATTCCGTTGTCGCTGCAGGAGTTCTAAGTGCAAAAGCGTCGTCAATCAGCGTTCAGGACCATGACAAGATCATGGCGTGCGTGAAAGACTTAAGCGCGAGATAGGAAGAAGACGAGATGTTCACAGAAGCGAAGATCGAGCTGCGCGAACTGATGCGCTTGGTTGCGCAGCGTCCCCCGCAATCGAGCTCACAGCGGAGGCTCGGGCAGAACGCATTCGCAAAGAGGCCCGCAAGAACGAACTGCTGGCCAAGTACGAGCTGGCGTAGTGAAAGCATGGACACCCGCCGGGCAGGAATCGAGAGCTGGCATCATCGATCAAGGACTTATGTGCACACCCCATACAAGCAAATCGTGACCAAGTTGGTCCTGGCAGGCGTGTTGGCCATTGGCGCCGGCCTGTTCCTGCTCGAGCTGGATCTGACCGGAATGCCGGCCTGGATCGCGCCGTTCGCGAAGTTCACAGTCGGGTGTGGCGCACTGTTCCTGGCGCTGGCGGTGTTCGCGGGTACACGGAAGGAAGATAAGTAAGTGGTGCTGGTGTGTGCGTGTGCAGTGACGTTGCGTTACTCACGCGGCGTGGGACCGGGCCCGTAATCGGCCGGGCAAACAGCGCGCAGCTATCCTGACATGGCACCGCCATCGAGCGCGACAACAATCTGAGGAGCAGATGACCTCGTTCAATGAACAGCACTGTGGCGGGAAACGCCTGCACTTCATGCCGTCATAGGGCCACACGAAGAATAACGATGGAAAGAACTATGCAAATTGAGCACAACAATAACCGCGTATTCGCAGCGAGTCTAATTAGACTTGTGGTCTTTATCGCAGCTTTGATTGTCGCTTGGCAGGCCGTTCGGTTCTGCCAGGGCGACATTGGCGCACCTGGGTTCGATCAAATCCTCGCCATCATGGACGCCGCGCTAGGCCCACAACGCTCATCAGGGCCTATCAATTGGCTAGCGCAAGTCTTCCACTACATTGGCGGTATTTGCCTGTGGGTGGGTCTCGCATCGCTCGTCGTGAGCGTTGGTTCTGGAGCGGCCCGAATCGTGGAGGTCGGATTCAAGCAGTACATGGCCGAATGCAAAGAGGCTGCGGAGGAAGCCAGCCGCAGACAAAAGATCGAGGCGACCCGTGAGCGCCGCCGCGAACAGCGCCGCAAGGCGCAACAATCCAAAGCGTCTTTCGGTTTTGGAACCCTCGTGCTGGGCGTCATCATTGGTATGTTTCTGTAGACACAGAAGACGGTAGGAAAGCACCCAGGCGCGTGAGCGCACCGCGCTACAGCCAGCTTTTCACGCTCCTACGGCCTGGCAATGGATGCCGATGGCAACTTCTATGTTTCCGAGCAGAGCGGCAGGCGCATCCGCAAGATCAGTCCGGCCGGCGACGTCACCACTCTGGCTGGAAACAATCTCGCAGGATCTGACGACGGCATCGGTTCCGCTGCTTCGTTCAATGCTCCCGGCATGGTGGCCGTGGGAACAGACGGCAATGTCTATGTGGCAGACGGCGGTAGCAACAAGATCCGCAAGGTCACGCCGACCCGCACCGTCACGACACTGGCTGGAAGCGGTTCAGCAGGCTCGTCCGATGGCACCGGAAGCAGCGCGACGTTCAACTACCCGTTCGGTATTACCGTTGGCAGCGATGGCTTTATTTACGTTGCCGAATTGCAAGGCAACAAGATCCGGCGAATCACGCCGACTGGCATCGTGACAACGCTGGCAGGTAGCGGCGCCGCCGATGGCAGTGGCACCACCGCAACCTTCAATTTGCCCGCGGGGCTGGCGTTCGATGCACAAGGCAGCCTTGCTGTCGTCGAAAATGCTGGCAACAAGATTCGTAGAATCAGCCGCCAATAACAAACTCTCGGCGCGACTTGCGCCATGTCGAAGGCAGCAGGCGCTTCGGCATGGCAGTTGAGTCAGCATGACGGCCGCCATGCCCGGCGGCTACTCCTCCACGTAGCCCTTGCGCAGTTTCTCCGCCACCAGCTTGTCCATCTCGCGCCGGGCCTGTTCGGCATTGTCGAACGCCTTCACTGCGGTCTGTCCTGCGCTGCCGACTTCAAGTGGCGGTGTAAACCAGTTTCTGCAAAGCACCATGAAGTAAGCCAGCTGGCCGGTGGCGCTCGATTGCCTGGGTGGGAAAAACAAAATTATGCAAACCGACGCGTAGCGGCCCTTCAGACGCCAAACCAGTTCGTCAGCCGCAAACCAGCCAATTCCGCAAAATCCTTGGTATTACGCGTCACCAGGGTCAGCCCGTGTGCGATCGCAACCGATGCAATCTGCCCATCCACGAATGGCAATGTGAATCCAGCCCGCTCGCGCGACTGGCGCAGCTCTGCGTGAATCCGCGCCGCGGCACCGTCATACGGCAATATGGGCAACGTGCCAACGACATCTTGCACAAAACGACCAACAGCGTCTTTGCGTTGGCCTTCTGGCATGCGCAACCAACCATAGCGGAGCTCATGCCAGACTGGGGCCGGAATGGCTAGCTCGCCATCGTAGCGGGCCAAATTCTCCATTACCGCGACCTCAGGTCTCGGCCGCATGGCCTCTGAAATAATGTTGGTGTCCAGCAACCAACTCACGGCGCTCACCATGAGAATTCCCTTCCCCCATCGGGTTGACGTAATTGCTCAAAGGGATCGCCCTCATCTTCCTCTGCCACATAGCTTTTGCGCCACTCCGCTAAACGTGCAGAAAAGCCAGATGACGAGCCAACAAGCTGCCGATATTGCGACCAAGACATCAAGACCCCGGCCGCCTGTCCGCGCCTGGAGATCATTAGTGGCTCTTGTGCCACTTCTACACCGCGGAGCGCATCAGCGAGGTGCGCTCTTGCCTCAGAGAATGGGATCGTTTGCATGGGATGGTGCTCCTTGCCAGAAATGTACATTTCAATTGTACATGCGGCATGAGCAGAAGTCTTCGAATCAACGGCGATCCTGCGAGATCGTCGGCCAAGCTGTCGAGGAGAATGTATTGGCAAATCCAGTTCGTGACAATTCAGTTGTCAAGGCAAAGTTCAAATGTCCGGGCCGGCAAAGTGTCCTCATCGAATTTTTCATGTGGATTGATGCTCGACAAATAGTGGTCCATCCGGTGTTCAACTGGGGAAGCGGAACCGCCATGATTTTTTTTATGGCTTTGCTGGTGCTGTGACTTCATCGTGAAGGACCGTCTCGGCGAAAGCGCAAGGTAACGTGAAGCCGAAATAGCTAGTGCCATAGCGCCGTAGGCTGGTCTTGCAACCATGTCAACCAAATCAACCTACTAAAGTGGTGAACCACGCTGAACGCTGCACACGCCCGGCGAATGCGCAAAACCGGGACGCTCATTGCCGCTGGCTCTGTGGCGGGTTGTTTCGCTATACTGTATATCCATACAGTTCCCACCAAACCATGGACTCAATCCAAGCCGCCGAAGCTGCCATCGTCCGAGCCACGCCAGCCATCGTTGCCAAGCACCGAGCCGCTGGCATCCTGACCTGGAAGCTCATTCATCAAATCGAGACCGAGGTCATGCATGAGGTGGGCCAATCGGGTAAGCACGCGCCTAACCTGCTTCGCATGCTGAAGGCCTCGCCGTTGCTGGGCTACCCGAAGGACGACACGCCTGCCGACTTCTCGGGCAGCGAAGTGGTGCCAATCACCTTCAGCGCGATCCAGGACGCCTGGCAACGCGTCAACTGAACGTCCACATGGCCGCGAGCACGACCATCTTTCTCGAGGCCCACTATTTCGGCGAGGACAGCGAGGCGCTGCGGTTGCCGTGCGAGGCGATCGCGGCCACGGCTGGCGGCCTCGTCGTGACCGGCTTGGAAGCAGCAAGACAGTTGCGCGCATTAAAGTGGCGGCCCGACTTCCTGTCCTACTGGGAGGACGGCCAGTTGATTCGCCTGGCCGTAGGCCCATGGGCTGCAGTGGATGCGACCACGGTCCGCTTCACCTTGCGCTGAACCGCACATCTAAACCATGGGCAACAGCAAACAGGCGGCCCGGTGCCAACTTCCTACAGAAGTTAAGGGGGAAAGCCTGGCGCACTCGGAGAACGGCATCCTCGGCAGCATCCACGGGCAGTACATCGCCGCCGCGCTGGGCACGCTAGGCCCCGCCACGCGCGAGTCGGCAAACCACCACCAGGTGATAGTTGAGGCGGGACACGCCGGTACCGTCCGGCTGTTTATCGAAAAGAAGCGCGCGCAACATGGAAGGTATACGCACTATTTCTGGTCGGCATACCGGGCAGGAGCTGTAGGCCCTCCCCCGCAGCCGCGCGACATCCCGGGCTGATGTCATGGCCAGGCGGTAGCCTCGGGCCGCCCACACTGTCCCAGTTGCACGAATGCATTGGCACGTCGGGAATCTTCTGAACAAAACGGGCACATTCCGTACAAATCGTGTCGCCGCCACTTATGCCACGATCCTCATAACTATTGCTGGGATGATGACCGTGACTACCGAAACACTCCCTCCCCCGCCATGAGCTTCCCCCCGAAATTCGCCTTCCAGTAGGTCGTGTATAAAGTCGACCGAACGGAAGGAAAAGAGGATGTTCAAGGTACCAAACCAGGCATACACGGCGGAGTTCAAGGCTGCGGCCGTGAAGCGCGTCAAGGACGGGCAGGGAGTAGCTGTTGTTTCCCGAGAATTGGGGATGTCAGGCCAGACACTGCGCAACTGGGTGAAGGCATCGGATGCGGGCACGCTCAACGGCACAGGCACGAAGGCCGTCACGCCGGAGCAGATGGAGCTGTCGCGCCTGAAGGCCGAGAACAAGCGCCTGCAGATGGAACTTGAAATCGCAAAAAAAGCGGCGGCGTTCTTCGCGAAGGACCTCCTGTGAAGTTCGCCTGGATTGACTCGCAGCGGCGTCAGTATCCGCTGGCGGCGCTGTGTGAGGTCCTGTCTGTCAGCCACAACGGCTATCGTGCCTGGAAGCGCGGTGGCAAGCCTGAGCGCAAGCGGCTGAGCGATGGGCAGTTGCTGACCTTGATCCGGACCATTCACGCCGAGGTCAAGGGCGCCTACGGATCGCCGCGAATGACCGAGGAGATCCGTGCTCGGGGCTTTCCGGCCGGCAAGGAGCGGGTTGAGCGGCTCATGCGCGAGAACAACATCCGGGCCCGGCATAAGCGGCGCTACAAGGTGACGACGGACTCGAAGCACAAGCTGCCGGTGGCGGAGAATCTGCTCGATCGCAACTTCACGCCGACGGCGCCGAACCAGGTGTTCACCTCGGACATCACCTACATCTGGACCGATGAAGGCTGGCTGTATCTGGCGGTCGTGCTGGATCTGTTCAATCGGGAGGTTGTCGGCTGGTCGATCAAGCCACGCATGACGGCGGACATCGTGATCGACGCACTGATGATGGCGTGGTTCCGGCGCAGGCCTGAGCCAGGCGCCCTGCATCACTCGGACCGTGGGTCCCTTGATCCGAGTGGTGAATGACATCCTCGGGGCGGCGCTGCGCGAGCGCCATATCCAGCGCCTGCAGCATCAACTCGGTACGCAGATGGCTGCCCATGGCCCAGCCCACAATCCGGCGGCTGAACACATCCAACACCACCGCGAGATAGAAGAAGCCCGCTGCGGTCGGTATGTAGGTCGCATCGGCGACCCACAGACGGTTCGGTGCGTCAGCTTGGAAGTGGCGCTGCACCAGATCCGGAGCCGGTCGTGCCCCAGGTGCTCGCCGCGTGGTCTTTACCCAGCGGCGCCGGCTCACGCCGCGCAGGCCCGCTTCACGCATCAGACGCGTCACGCGCTTGCGCCCGACGTGTATTCCTTGCCGGGCCAGCGTCGCGTGAATGCGCGGCATGCCATAGGTGCCGTGCGAACGCGTGTAGATGACCCGGATGCGTGCCAGCAACTCCATATCCCGCAGCGCATGGGCCGATGGCCGGCGTTGATTCCACGCATGGAAACCACTGCGCGAGACCTTGAGCAGCCGTGCCATGGTCGCCAAGGGCCAGGTGTCCTGATTCGCCTTCATGAATTCGAACCCTTGTCGGGTACCGTTCCGGTCTCCCGGGCGAACCAGGCCGCGGCTTTTGCCAAGATATCGCGCTCCATCTTGACCCGCCGAAGCTCTCTACGAAGATGGGTCAGTTCCTGGCGCTCGGCAGTGCTCAGGCCATCGTGACGTTTGCCCGCGTCACGGTCGGCCTGTGCGACCCAATTGTAGATGGTCTGGGCAGTGGGTTCGAATTCCTTGGCCAGGTCTTCCGGCGTCCGGCCGGCATGGACCAGGTCAATCATTTGCTGCCGGAAAGCAGCGGCATACGGCGCTCGAGTCTTGGCCATGATGGGTACCCCCTACGGTTCAAGATAGCGGGTGTCCAAAAAAGCGGGTCATCTCCAGTCAGCGAGATAGCCAGCTACGCGCGCGCGGCCAACGTGGACTGGGCGCTGGCCCAGACATTGAGCGACGAAGAACTGCAAGCCCTGCTGTACCGCCCACCGGTGCCCCGGCAGTCGCGTCACCTCGAACCCGACTACGCCTACATCCACCGTGAACTGCGCCGCGCCGGCGTGACCTTGCAACTGCTGTGGGAGGAGTACCAACAGCAACACCAGGGGCAGGCCTACAAATACAGCGCCTTCTGCGAGAAGTACCACGGCTGGGCGACCAAGCTCAAGCGCTCGATGCGCCAGACACATGTGGGCGGTGACAAGCTCTTCGTCGACTACGCTGGCCAGACAGTCCCTATCGTTGATGCCAGCAGCGGGGAGATAACCCAGGCGCAAATCTTCGTCGCTGTGCTTGGTGCGTCCAATTACACCTACGCCTGTGCCACACCGACCCAGAAGGCAGCGGATTGGGTCGGCTCCATCATTGCCACGCTGGAATTCATCAGCGGCGTCCCACGCCTGCTGCTGCCCGACCAGCCACGTGCCTTGATGGCCCGGCCCGACCGCTACGAGCCGACTTCGCATCGCTTACTCGACGAACTTTGCGCCCACTACGCTCTGGCGGTGCTGCCGGCACGACCGGCCAAGCCGCGTGACAAGCCCAAGGTGGAAGTTGCGGTTCAAGTGGTCGAACGCTGGATACTGGCTCGGCTGCGCCACCAACGCTTCTTCAGCCTGGCCACTTTGAACCGCGCCATTACTACTCTGGTGGTGGAGCTCAACCAGCGTCCGTTCAAGAAGCTGCCCGGCTGCCGAGCCAGTGCCTTTGCCGAACTCGACCGCCCGGCACTGCGCCCGCTGCCAGCCACGCGCATGGCCATTGCGAATTACAAACGGGCGCGCGTCAACATCGACTACCACGTCGAACTCGACGGCCACTACTACTCGGTACCTCACGGCCTGGTCGGCGAGACCGTGGAACTGCGCGTCACCGCCACCACGCTGGAAGTGCTGCATGGTGGCAAACGTGTGGCAGCCCATCCTCTCAACCCGCGCCGGGGTGCCCACACCACCACGCCCGAGCACATGCCGGCGTCACACCGGGCGCATCTGCAATGGACCCCAGCCAAGCTCATCGCCTGGGCCGAGCGCATCGGCGCCGCCACCGCTGCCGTGGTGCGCTGGCAAATGGAGCACCGCGCTCACCCCGAGCAGGGCTACCGCTCTTGCTTGGGCTTGATGCGTTTGGGGCGCCAGTACGGCGGCGACCGGCTGGAGGCCGCCTGCGCACGTGCCCAGTCGATTCGCTCGCCGCACTACAAAAGCATCGCCTCCATTCTGCGCAGTGGACTCGACCAGCGCCCGCTCGCCGCCCCCGTTGCCGTCCAGGCCACCTTGCCCTTGCACGAGAACGTGCGCGGCCCCGGCTACTACCACTGAACCATCCCTCACACCGAAAGAATGAACATGCTCAACGAACACACATTGACCCAACTGCGCGCGCTGCGCCTGGACGGCATGGTCGCCGCCTTGGCCGACGCCGCCACCCAAGTCGCCACCAGCGACATGTCCTTCGAGCAACGTCTGGCCTTGCTGGTCCAGCGCGAGGTGGACTGGCGTGACAGCAAACGACTGGAGCGTCTGATGAAAGCCGCCCGATTGAAGGTCTCCTCGGCTTGCCTGGAGGGCATTGATTGGCGCGGCAGTCGCGGCCTCAGCCGTGAACTCATCGCCAGTCTGGCCAGCGGGGACTGGCTGCGCCACGGTCACAACGTCTTGCTTACCGGGGCCACTGGTTGCGGCAAGACTTGGTTGGCGTGCGCCTTGGGCCAGCAGGCGGCACGGCTGGGCTTCTCGGTGCTGTACGCCCGCGCGCCAAGGCTGTTGGAGGAATTGCACGTGGCGCATGGCGATGGCAGCTTTGCGCGGCGCCTAGCGCAATTGGCCAAGCTCGACCTGCTCATTCTGGATGACTTTGCCATTGCGCCCATTGCGGCGCACGAACGAAACGATTTGCTGGAGTTGCTCGACGACCGCGTCGGCACTCGCTCGACCGTCATCACCTCTCAGTTGCCGGTCACGGCGTGGCACGCCTGGCTTGATGAGCCCACTTTGGCAGATGCCATCCTCGACCGCATCGTCCATGGTTCGCACAAGATGGCCCTGAAGGGCGATTCCCCTGTTGCAGGCACTGCCGAGCGTGCGCACCGTCATCCATGTACCCGGGCCACTGGCAGCGGAGCGCTCCGTGCCGTGGGGCGGAGCGATCGCCTGGCAGGAAGTCCTGCGTGCCGACGCCGACCTGCAGTTCGAAAGGCTGCCGTTCAACCATCCGCTGTGGATCGTGTACTCGTCCGGCACCACAGGTCTGCCCAAAGCGATGGTGCATGGCCATGGCGGCATCGTGCTCACACACCTGAAGACGCTGGCGCTGCAGCATGACCTGCGCCCCGGCGATCGGCTGCTGTTCCTGGGCAGCACAGGATGGATTGTATGGAACCTGCAGGTGGGGGCGCTGCTGACCGGTGCCACCGTCATCTTGTATGACGGCAACCCCGCCTGGCCCGACAGCGAGGTCCTGTGGCGCTTCATGGACCGGCAGGGCGTCACCCTGTTCGGCTGCGGCGCCGCTTTCCTGGTCAGCTGCATGAAGCAAGGCCTGCGCCCACGCGACCTTGTCCAGCTGGAGCGGTTGCGCGCCATCAATTCCACTGGCTCGCCGCTCCCTGAAGACGCCTATCGCTGGGTCTATGAGGCCGTAAAGCCAGACGTTTGGCTGGCCTCGATGAGCGGCGGCACCGATATCGCTTCAGGTTTCGTGGCCTGCGTGCCCTCGCTGCCGGTCCTTGCCGGCGAAATCCAGGCTCCCGAGCTTGGCGTCTCGGTGCACGCCTACAACGATGCGGGCGAAGTAGTGCTGGATGAAGTCGGGGAGCTGGTCGTCACCCGGCCCATGCCGTCGATGCCGCTGTTCTTCTGGAACGACGACGGAAACCGGCGCTACCGTGACAGCTACTTCGACACCTTCCCCGGCGTCTGGCGGCATGGCGACTGGATCCGCTTCACGCCGCGCGGTACGGCGGTCATCTACGGCCGCTCCGACAGCACGATCAACCGCGGCGGCATCCGCATGGGGACGGCGGAAATCTACCGCGTGGTCGAGGAACTGCCGCAGGTGCGCGACAGCCTGGTCGTCGATCTCGAGTATCTCGGTCGGCCCTCGGCGATGCTGCTGTTCGTAGTGCTGGCGCCTGAAGTGACGCTGGACGACACGCTGCGCGATGCATTGCTGCAGCAGATCCGCACCAGGGCATCGGCCCGCCATGTGCCCAATGCCGTGTACGCGGTGGACGAGATCCCCCGCACCCTGAGCGGCAAGAAGATGGAAGTTCCGGTGCGCAAGCTGCTGCTGGGTGCACCGACCGACAAGGTGGCGAGCCCCGATGCCATGGCCAACCCAGCCAGCCTCGCTTTCTTTGTAAAGCTCGCAGCGGAACTGAACTCGTCCGAATGACTGCCGCGGCCTGTCGCAGGCCGCCTGTCATCACATATCAAAAAAAGGAGACTCCACCATGCATCGCCGCGCTTTTTCCACCCTTGCTGCCGCGACCCTTGCCCTCATCGCCCTTCCTGCGGCCAGCGAGCCGGCCTTCCCCGTTAAGCCTGTCAGGCTTGTCGTGCCGTTCGCACCGGGCGGTCCGGTCGACGTCATGGCGCGGATTCTTGGCGACCAGATGGCCAGGTCGATGGGCACGCCGGTGGTGGTGGAGAACCGGCCTGGCGCCGGTGGCAACATCGGCAGCGCGGCGGTCGCCAAGGCACCGCCCGACGGCTACACGCTACTGTTGACCCCAGGGAGCATCCTGACGATCAACGAGGTAATCTACCCCCGCCTCCAGTTCGACCCGGCCAGGGACTTTGTGCCGGTGTCCCTGACGGGAGACATGCCGCTGGTTATCGCCGTGAATCCCACAGTGCCGGCGATGACCGTCAAGGAACTCGTGGCGTACGCCGGCAAGCGGGGCGGTCTGGTGCTCAGTTCGCCAGGCAATGGCACCACGCCGCACTTGGCAGCCGAACTGTTCAGGCGGGAAACCGGTATCCAGCTCGTCCACGTGCCGTTCAAGAGTGGCGCTGAGTCGGCCGCCGCCATCATCAGCGGACAGGTCATGGGCGGCATCGAGACACCGCCCTCCGTGCTGCCCCACGTGCAGGCGGGAAAGCTGCGCGCGCTCGCCGTCGCGGGGCCGTCGCGCCTGGAAGCGCTGCCCGACGTGCCGACAACGGCCGAGGCGGGCCTGCACAGCGTGCGGATCGTCAGCTGGTTCGGCTTGGTCGCTCCGGCAGGCACGCCGGCTGACGTGGTGCAGAAGCTCAATGCCGAAGTCGCGCGCGCGATCAAGAACCCGGAGGTCAAGGCGCGCTATGCCAGGCTGGGGATTCGGCCCGTCAGCAGCACGCCCGCCGAGATGACCAGACTGGCCCAGGGCGAGAGAGCCATGTGGCACAAAGTCGTCAAGGATGCCGGCATCCGCCTGGAGTGAGCGACAGTTCGCGACGCGACTAAGCCGATCTTGTTTCCGGCGGCGGCACAGGCCGCCGACGCATGCGCCTTGCACGCATTCCTTCACCCACACGCAGTCCCAAGACACACGCCCATGGACCACGCCAACCTGATTGCCATCGACATTCACACGCACGCCGAGGTGAGCTGCTGGAACCCCTTCGACAGCTATCGCGAGGAGTACGACCGGGCAGCCGACAAGTACTTCCACAACAGCCGGCGGCCGACCATTGCCGAGACGGTCGCCTACTACCGCGAGCGAAGGATCGGCCTGGTAATGTTTACGGTGGACAGCGAATCCAACCTTGGCCGGCGCCGCATTCCCAATGAAGAAATTGCACAGGCGGCCCGCGAGAACAGCGACATGATGATGGCCTTCGCGAGCATCGACCCGCACAAGGGCAAGATGGGCGCGCGCGAGGCTGAGCGCCTGATCAAGGAAGCCGGCGTCAAGGGTTTCAAGTTCCACCCGACGGTGCAGGGCTATCACCCCTATGACCGCATGGCTTGGCCAATCTACGAGGTCATCAACGCGTACAAGCTGCCAGCGATCTTCCACACCGGACACAGCGGCATCGGCTCGGGCATGCGCTGCGGCGGCGGTCTGCGGTTGCAGTACAGCAACCCCATGCACCTGGACGATGTGGCGATCGATTTTCCTGACATGCAGATCGTGATGGCACATCCAAGCTGGCCGTGGCAGGACGAGGCGCTGTCAGTAGCCACGCACAAGCCTAATGTGTGGATCGACCTGTCGGGCTGGAGCCCAAGGTATTTTCCGAAGCAGCTGGTGCAATATGCCAACACGCTGTTGAAGGACCGCGTGCTGTTTGGAAGCGACTACCCGCTCATCACGCCCGAGCGCTGGATGAAGGACTTCGAGGAAGCGGGCTTCAAGCCAGAGGTCATGCCCGGCATCCTCAAGGGCAATGCCGTGCGCCTGCTCGGGCTGGCTTGATCGCGCCCCCGGCACACGCAAGCCGGCAGCTCGCGGCGGATGGGCGGAATCCAATCAGTCCGGCATCTCGCGGGTCCCGTCCCGCTCGCCCCTCGCATTGCGGTCGCCGACCACTTGGTGCCGTCGGCCCGGCGTCAGCCCATACTCTTCCATCTGCGTCTGGATCCAGTGCACGGCGTCCGCCTGCTAGTGGGCCGCGACCCTGGCCGCTGCGATCCGGGATGCGCGTTTCGTCGAACTGCCGGCCGCGCATTGTTCCAAACTCGAGCAACCGGGCCGCTTTACCGCCGCGCTGCTCGACTTCATCCTCGGCCGCCTCCCCGTCACCGACGACCAGGCCTGCTATGAGGCCGGCCTGTCCGTGCGGCGCAAGGTGTTGGGCAGCGCGCGCACGTAGACCGCGCGCTGGTCCGCCTGGCGCCGCTCAATGAGGAATTCCAGAACCTGATCACGCGCTATGCCTGGGGCGAGATCTGCGCGCGGGAAAGGCTGCCGCGGCTCACGCGCAGCCTGCTGACCATCGCGGTGATGGTGGCGCTGAACCGCTCGGAATAGCTGAAGCTGCATCTGCGCACCGCCGCCAACAATGGCGTGACGCGCGACGAGATCAAGGAGGTGCTGCTGCAGACCGCGATTTACTGCGGCGTGCCAGCGGCCAATTCCGCCTTCCACATGGCCGAAGAAGTGTTTGGGACGATGGAAGAAGCCAATGGCAGGCCGCAGGCCTGAGCAATAGCGCGCATTGTCAGGCCCACTCGACTGGGCGTTGGACGGAGGTTTTTTCTCCTCTCCCACTGGTCTGTTCAGCGTGGAAGAGGGGGCGAACCAGCAGTCATACCGCGGCGCTACTCCTGGCGCATCGCAAACGCCGGCAGGCGTGCACGCCCCGACTGCCGGAACTCGGTCGGCGTCTGCCCGACCTGCCGCGCAAAGAACCGAGAGAAGTAGGCTGCATCGGCAAAGCCTAGCGACAGGGCGATGTGCTTGATCTCCAGGTCGCTGAACAGCAGGTCGCGCTGCACCTGCGCCAGCACCCTGGTGTGGATCATCTGCAGCGCGGACTGCCCCGCCAGTTGCCTGCAGATGCGGTTCAGCTGTGTGCCCGTGATGCCGATGTCACGCGCATAGTCGCCAATCTCCCTTTGCTCGCGATAGCCCGATTCCAGCAGTTGCTGGAACTGCTGGAAGTGCCGCGTGGGCCGGCTGCTGCTGCGCGCCGCCGCCGGCGCCGAGGCGTCCGCCAGGCGGGCTATGCCGATCAGCGCCACTGTCAGCAGCGCCGAAAGCGCCGCGCCCCGCCAGGCGGAAACCTCCTCCATCTCTCCCCGGAACAGCGCCAGCGCGTCGGCCAGCGCGTGGCCGCGTCGCACACGATCGTGGCGCGGGCGCTCGAACAAGGGCAGGGTATCCGGCACGCCGGCCAGTAGCGTGCGCAGGTGGCTGTCCGTCATGGTTACGACAATGCCGTCCGTATCCGGCCGGAAGACGAACCCGTGGATATGCTGCGGTGGCACCATGACCAGCGAACCGCTGCGCAGCGGCTCGCGCCGCTCTTCCAGCAAGGCCTCGCCGCCACCGGCATGGATGTACAGAATTTGCAGGAAGCGTTCATGTCGGTGCGGCTGGATCTCCCAACCGTGCAGCTTGCTGCGTTGCGCAATCGATTCGAAATGCAGCTGGTCAAGCAGCGGCTCTGATGAACTGGTGCCGTACAGCGAATAGGTAGGGACGGGTTTCATAGTGGCGGCTCGGTTTTTTCCGGCAATGTTCGGATTTTGCTGTTCTTGGTTCGGTCTGTCCATTCCGGAAAACGCGCCCGGCCACTATCGTTTCCCCTTTATAACAAAGCATACGGAGACAAGCCATGCGCACCCAGGTCGCCATCATCGGCGCCGGCCCTGCCGGTCTTCTGCTCGGCCAGCTGCTCAGCCGGGCGGGCATCGACAACATCATCGTTGAGCAGCGCAGCCCTGAATACGTGCTCGGCCGCATCCGCGCCGGCATCCTGGAAAGCGTGACCGTGCAGGCGCTGGAGCGCGCCGGTGTGGCGGCGCGGCTGCATGAAGACGGCCTGCCGCATGAGGGTATCGAGCTGTCGTTCAACGGCCAGCGTCATCGCATCGACCTGCATGCACTGACCGGGAGCAGCGTGACCGTGTACGGGCAGACCGAAGTCACGCGCGACCTAATGGCCGCGCGCCAGGCCGACGGCACCCCGACCATCTACGAGGCCGAGGAGGTGAGCCTGCATGGCTTCGATGGCACGCGGCCGCTGGTGCGTTACCGCAAGGACGGCATCACGCACGAGATCGCCTGCGAATACATTGCCGGCTGCGACGGCTTTCACGGCGCTAGCCGGAAGAGCGTCCCGGCGGCATCCACGAAGCTGTTCGAGCGCGTCTACCCGTTTGGCTGGCTGGGCATCCTGTCCGACACGCCTCCGGTGGCTGACGAGTTGATCTACGCCGGCCACGAACGCGGCTTCGCGCTGTGCAGCATGCGCTCCCGCACGCGCAGCCGCTACTACGTGCAGGTGCCGTCGAGCGAGCGCGTGGAAGCCTGGTCGGACGAGCGCTTCTGGAATGAACTGCGCAGCCGGCTGGATCCGCAAGCCGCACAGTCGCTGGTGACCGGGCCGTCGATCGAAAAAAGCATTGCACCGCTGCGCAGCTTCGTGTGCGAGCCGATGCGCTTCGGCCGCCTGTTTCTGGCCGGCGATGCCGCACATATCGTGCCGCCCACCGGGGCCAAGGGCCTGAACCTGGCCGCGAGCGACGTCCTGTACTTGGCCGATGCGCTGACTGCCCGCTACAGGCAGGACGACCCGCATCAACTGGACGTCTATTCGGAGAAGTGCCTGCGCCGCATCTGGAAGGCGGAGCGCTTCTCGTGGTGGATGACCTCGCTGTTGCATCGGTTCCCGGATGCCGACGCGTTTTCCAGCCGCATCCAGCAGGCGGAACTCGACTATCTGGTCGGCTCCGAAGCCGGCAGCCGCGCGCTGGCGGAGAACTACGTGGGATTGCCATACTGAACGGCGTTCGGAACATGGGCCCGCGGGGCGCGCCTGAAGAGCAAGGGTCCGGCTCGGAATTGGGCCGCTAAGAGATTGGCCTATATCGGAGACGCAAGGTAGGGGCGTTCGATGTCATAACAGGGCCTTTCTACTGAGATCACGATCTCCTTCAGAGTCCACAGCCCGAACTGCGGCTCAAGCCACTACGCGGCTGGCGTGTGGGGGAATCCAGGACTACAGGCTGTAGTCTCAACTGGGGGGCCGGGGGCGGCCCGAGGGCGCCTTTTGGTGATCCTCGCAAAGGACTTTAACTATTTTTCCTCGAGTACCACCTCGATCCGCCCCTCTCTGATCGCACTGAGGAATGCACGGTAATCGCTCTTGTTTTGGGAACAGTACTCGGTCGCGAATTCGCAGATCGCATCGTCGAAGGTCTGCCCGGAACCCATGTACCCCGCGATCATCGCAGCATCACCCGAACGGGCATGCGCGCGGGCCAGCGCGTGCGCACACATCCGGCCATATTGTCTTAGCATGCTCGCATCCCAGTCCCCGATGATCGCGGACAGCTTCATGTCGCGCAACTGCCGGACGTAGAAGTCGCGTCCATTCTTGCCCCGGGTCCACCCGAGAAAGACGTCGCTCGCCGCCTGCATGAGGCGCTGACCCACGATGACACGTTGGCCATGGTTGGGGTGCAGGCTCGTCCCTGCATAGGGCTCCAGCACAGACGACCGTGCCTCCTTCACCTGCAGGAACAGCGGGTCGTTGTCCGCGGCCATGAACAAGCCCACGCCGCACATTGTGCCAACGCTGCCCACGCCGACAACCTTGAATGCCAGGTCGAAGAAGTGGAACCGGTCAAACAGGATCCGCGTATGTTCGGGCAGGCTCTCCCGGTACGAAGCAATGGCTTCGGCGTACCCCGAAGCCAGGCCGGGCGCCTGCTCCTCGGTCGGATGAAAGATCAGCGGGGGCTCGTCCTTGATCCTGGGCCTTTCCCCTTGCTCCGAAACAAGTTTCGGATACAGATGTTCAGGTACCGACTTACGCTTCTCTGCTTCGATACGCTCTGCCAGCCGCTTGCGCGCCGCGGCAATGATTTCAGGGTCGCCTGTCTGGTCGAGGTACTTCTGCAGGTCGATCCGGTCGTACCAGACATCCAGGGCGCGCATCCACCCGTAGTTGAACATCCGTTCGCGATACTCGCGAACGAGATCGACGGCCACACGTGCCGCATCCCTCTTTGGGAGGGCCAGATGCTCGGCTGCGATGACTACGCTCGCCGCAAGTCGCTTGACATCCCACTCGAAGGGGGCCGGCAAGGTCTCGTCGAGATCGTTGATATCGAAAATCAGGTTGCGCTCCGGCGTCGCGAAGCCGCCGAAGTTCATCAGATGCGCGTCCCCGCACGCCTGCACCCGGATCCCGCTGGTGGGGGTACTGGCGAGGTCGGCAGCCATCAGTGAAGCCGCCCCGCGGTAGAACGCGAAGGGCGAAGTGGACATGCGTCCGAAGCGAATCGGGATCAGATCCAACAGCCGGCCCGCGTTGGATTCCATCAGGAGCTCGACCGGGTCGCGGCGGTTCGGGGGCGGCATCCATCCCGCCTGCGATGTGCGCGGGACTGCATCACGTAACGCCCGCCCTTTCGCTGCGCGCTCTTCGGCGGTCAGGTAACTCGCTCCGGCCTGGGGCGCGGCGGCAAGGTGTTTACGGGTGTCTGGCTTGTTCATGGAGATTCTCTTCTGCATCGCGTGAAGCGGCTCGTCGTGTCATCCGGCGCGCGGTAGCGTTGTCACCCTGAGGGGTGGGCGGTGTCGGGAGATACGTTGGGAAATCCAGCGATCACACCTCAGCCGCATCGACACGAAGAGGCGCCGACGGTGATGGCGCCATGAAGTCTACGCTCCGGTGCAGTGTTCATGCCGCCTCTCCACCTCCGCTCAGTGATCAAACCAACGGTACTGAATTGTCAGTGAGACTACCTTGTAAGCGCCGCCGAACCTGGTCGAGAGTCCCTTGGATGCTGCCAGTTTGGCGGACCAGCCCCCCTGCCAGCGGTAGCGAAAGCGTGACGCCATAGCGGGAGTTTTGCTGCCTGTCTTCGTTGGTGCTGCCATCGACTGCCGTCTCGCCACCAAAAAAGTAGCCAAGGTCGGCGGCAATCCATAAGCCTGGCCGGAAGTCATAGCCGCCGTGAAGCTGCAGCGCGGCAAGCGGCGCTTGGCTGCGGCGGTGGCTGCGAAGGAATGAATCGTTGTCCGATTAGATCCATACCCCAGCGTCAACCTCGACGAACCAATTGCCAATCGGCTGCGAGACACCGATTTCGGGCTTGATCGCCCATCGGTTGGTGCCCAAGTTGATCAGGCGCGCCGGGGTCATACTGACCAGTGGGCGCTATAACCTGTAGGCTGGCACCCACGATTGTGCTGGGGGTACGCCGGGCGAATTCCTCACGCGTCATCGCCGGTCCGCCAACCAGGTCCACTGCCAACCGTAGCCGAATGTCCCCAAGTCCCGAGCGATGTACCTGATTCGGCGCATCGAAGACTTTACCGGCCACGTCTCCATCAGCAAACGGTACAAACAGGCCGATGGAAGCGCTGCGGCCGACAAGATCGAACACGCGGACATAACCGATCCCAAACAGATTGAACCTCGCGTGAATATCGGAGATGGGCAGAGATGGGTCCGTGAGTGCTTGTCCGGCCTGCCGGGCGTAATTGGCAAGTAAGAAGTTTGTCCCCGTCGGCGCTGCGGAGTAGGCGCGTGCTTCCAACTCCTGTGCTCTTGTACGTTGGGATCCATGTTGCCTCACGTTAGACCGCCGACGGCAACGGGCGGAAAGCCTCAGCGAGTCTCCTGATGAGCGGAAGGATGGGGACGAACCGAGCATGCTGGGCTGGCGAGCGCCGGTGTACTGTTAGCGACTCCGTAAAGTGCTTTTTTAGGCTCCGCGTTGGTTTTCACATTGGAGCGTATGACGCTACAATATGTAAATGCTCCAGCGCAATGAAACTCCCTCTCAGCTGCCCGAACTGCCCGGCCAACGTCAAGTAGGCGCCGCAGCGCGCTACGTCGACCAACTCGCCGCCCGCGGTCGCGTCACCTTTTCCATTGCCAAGCTATGCACCGAAACAGGCCTGAGCCAGACGGCCGCCCGGGACCAGCTTCGTCGGTTGGCGAACAAGGTTGCACGGGTGTCGCCACGCAAGGACTTCTTCGTCATTGTGCGCCCCGAGCAGCGCGCTATGGGGGCGCCGCCAGCAAGTTGGTGGCTGGACGCTTTCTTTAAGATGGAGCAGCGCCCCTATTACATTGCCCTACTGTCGGCCGCAGCGGAGTTCGGCTCCCACCACCAAGCAGTACAGGAAGTCCAGGTCATCACAGATCGTCCGATGCGGGATCTTGTGTTGGGCCGGCAGCGCATTCGTTTTTTCGTCAAGCACGATGTGGCCACCACGCCGACCATTACCCCTGAGAAAGCCTTTGCCCCGGTCGCGGTCAGTAGCCCCGCAGCGACTGCCCTGGACCTCCTTCGTTACGCCGACCGTATCGGCGGCATTAGCCGAGCGATCGAGGTCATTCGTGGGATGTCGCACCAAATTCGCAAGCCCGATCTCAAGAGGGCCGTGCTGGCTGAATCGGAGACCGCCAACCTGCAGCGGATGGGCTATCTGTTGGCCCAGCTTGAACTACACAGCGAGGCAAAACTGGTTCAGGAGGCCCTCCCGGGCCGCCTGCAATGGGTTTGGTTCGATCGGCATGAAGGCCGGTCCGCCGCCAATCCGGACCAGCATCTACCCATTGAAGCCAACTTCCGGGTGCTGTCTTACTCCAACCCAGTCAACAATAACGAATGACCCAACTCACCCAACAGGACGTCCTCGAGCACCAGCAGGTGGTGCCGTGGCCCAATTTGTATCAAGTCGAGCAGGACTTACTCTTGTGCCGGTCCATGGTCGCGATCTTCGAGGATGACTTTCTGTCAGCGCAGGTTGCCATGCGAGGTGGCACGGTGCTGCACAAGGTCCATCTGGCGCCGGCATGCCGCTACTCGGAGGACATTGACCTAGTCGCGATCGGAGACCGCCCCAAAGAACATCTCCAGGCCGCCATCAAGCGAGTTCTGCGCCCGATCCTCGGCACGCGCTATACCTCGGCCTGGGCCCTGCTGAAGCTCGCCGTGCGTAACCTGGCCAGCCCTTCGGAGATTCTCCGTGTTGTTTACAAGGTGCCGTCCATTTCAACGCCTGGAATGAATCTGACGATCGAGATCGAGGCGAACGTTACGGAACGGATTCCACACAGCCCCTTGCAATCGCTGCTATTCTCGGTTCCGTTCCGAGACGATACTCTTCAAACGCAGATCGTCTCGTACGACCTGCACGAAATGCTGGGCACGAAAATGCGAGCACTCTTTAAGCGCCAGAAGGGTCGGGACCTGTTCGACTTGCATCGGGCAATCACTTCCCCCTCTGGCGTTGCCGAACAGAAGATCATCGACGCGTTCCTGCATTACATGGGTGAGGAGCGCACTGTCGTGCCGCGCGCCGAATTTGAAGCGCATCTGGCCGACTGCCTGGCCGATCCCGGCTTCCGAACCGATATGGAGCCCCTGCTGCTGAACGGAATTTCATACGATCCCGTTGTGGCCGGCGACGTGATTCGCACCAAGCTGCTGTCGCTGCTACCGGAATAGCCCGACCTGTTCGCGCCCCAGACCTGCGGGCGTCTTCCACGGCGTCGCGCGCCTTCTGGCACGTCGCCGCCAGTTCTGTGCGCTGGCGTCGGCGCGTTCCTGTGCAATGACGACTTATTCGCAGACGCAAAGCGGCAAATCACTTCGTGGAGCGCATCGACCCGGATAGCATAACCGTCTTGCCCGTAGCTCGAGGCACCTCAATCAGCAAAGCTTTTGCAACGTCAGCAGCCTCGATTGGCTTGTAGTTCGAGGGAATTAGGAAGCCGACTGCTTTGCTGAACGTAAATCCAAGCTGCTCTCCCCACCGCTTCGGCTGCCCTACAGCCTCCCGATTCCCAACAAGGAGAGACGGACGCGAAATGACTAGTCCTTCAAACGGCATTGGCGTCAACGTGTTCTCGAGATTCCCCTTCACACGGCTGTAGAAAACTTTCGAGTTGGAGTCGGCTCCCATCGCGCTCACCAAGCCCAACTTCTTAACGCCAGCGATCAATGCCGCCTTCGCCACCGCCAGATTGGCATCGTAGTCGATAGCCAGGAAAGCGGCTTGGCTGCCGGCGACCTTGATTGTTGTCCCAAGCGCAAGGTACAACTCGTCTGCAGCCGGCAGGGAAGGTAGGGCGGCAAAGTCGACGACATGGGCTGTGAGTTTGGGATGCTGAATCCCAGGTGTCCTGCGGCCGAGGCTGTGTACCTTGGCCACCGTTACGTCGGCCAACAAGCCATTAAGAATCTCTCTGCCAACCAAGCCAGTGGCGCCGGCGATGATGACTGTTCGATTTGCCATTGGCAGATACTCCGTAATGATCGGAAACCCGGTCAAGCTGATGCTGAATCTTGGTCGCAGGCCTTTCTGTATCCCAGAGCTTAGCTCGCCGATGCCAAAGCCGCGTCCACCACGCCAGGAAAGGAAAAAAAGGGTTACAGGCGCGCGCCTCGTAACCCTTTGCCGTATCTAGATGCCCCCGATTTCCGGGGCTCCCTGCCTCAGAGCGGCATGTGGTCGGTCGAGAACTCGTGAGCGCCGTCGGAGTTGACGTCGAATTTTCCCGCCTTTGCGCCATCGGCGTAAGGGTTGAATTTGCCAGCCTTGGCACCGTCGACGTAGATGTCGTACTTCGCAGCACGCGCACCGGCAGTGTAGGGATCGAACTTTGTGCTGGTGGCCAGAACCGGGGCAGCGGACAAGGCGGCGGCGATGGCTGTGATGACGATCAAGGCGTAGCGGGTGGCGTTCATGATTTCCCTTTTCTCTTTCTCGGAGCGACCCGGCTGTTATTGAGTTGCTGCGTTGCGGTATCGCATGGATTGAAAGATAAGGGTTTTCCCTAGAATGGCAAAGAGCCAACTCAGCAATAAACGGTTTCCCGTTGCGCAACAATCACCTGGCCAAGATCAGGGCATGCCCTTACGGGTCTGCCATGACGGCTCTAAGCGGATCCCCTGCCAATCTGGGATAACCGCTGGCGCTACCTACCCTGTAAAACTCCACACTCTGCCCCGCATTGACCGCACGCCGCAGCCAGGCGGGCATCTCCCCCTGTCCGTCCCAGGTCAGCCCCTCGGCGTTGCGGTTGACACTTTCGCCTGGGCGCAGCGTGAGGAGTGCCCCCTCGGCCAGGCGCAAAACTGGAGCGGCTGGCGCGTGTACGTGTCGACCCGGCAGGCGCACCATAAAGCATCTGCCGAGTTTGCTGGATCCTATGTATGGGGGTGGACCGGCCGCGCCCGCCAACCTGTCGTTCAGTTCAAGAGATCGATTAGGAAACGCTCGGGCTTCTTGCCAATCCACGCGGGAGCCCTACCGCGCCCCGACCAGGTCTGGCCCGTCTTGGGGTTGCGGTACCTCGGAGGCGGCGCGGCCTTCGTCTTGGTCGGAACAGCGCGGGCAGCGGGCTCAACACTGGGCTTGCCCGCAATGTCCTCAATGCTGAGGTCGTACTCCTGCATCCACTGCCGAATCTCTTCCACGACCTTTGGCACTTCCGTGGCCCGCAACTGCTCAAGTTGCGCATTGACAGATGCCAGTTGAGCGAGCAGTGAGGATTGGGACGGGCTTTGGGTGGCGGTAGGCGCTTTTTGCCCCTGTCGCGGCTTCCGGGTTTGCGTCTTCTCAGTCGGCGCTTCCGGGGCAGCCTCCACTCCAGGCAGTGTTATCTGCTTCGGCCCGCGCTTCCGGGTGGGGGTCTCTTGAGTCGTGACTTCCGGAGCGGCAACTTCCGCTAGGATTTTCGGCTTCCGACCGCGCTTCGGGGCCCGCTTCTCTTCCGGCGCTGCTTCCGGAGCGGCAGTTTGGGTGAGCGCTTTCGGCTTCCGACCGCGCTGCGGGGCCCGCTTCTCTTCCGGCGCTGCTTCCGGAGTGGCAGTTTCGGTGAGCGCTTTCGGCTTTCGACCGCGCTTCGCGGCCCGCGTCTCTTCAGGCGCTGCTTCCGGAGCTGGGGCGTAAAGCGGTGCTACCGGGGCGGCCGTTTCGGTCAGTTCGTCCTGGGCGGCAGCTTCCATCGGTTCGTCCGTGGCCAGGACTTCAACCGGAGCTTCGGCCACGGCTTCAGTGGTCGCTTCCGAGGGCATGGCTTCAATGGGCGCTTCCGGCGCGTCAGATTCAGTCAACGCTGCCGAGGCGGCGGCTTCCATCGATTCCTCCGGTGCCACGTCTTCCGTTGAAGCTTCCGGGGCTGCGTAAGGCCGCCTGCGCCGATATGACACGGTCGCCGTCGGGCCGCTATCCCGGCTTGTCGACCAGAAGTCCAAGCGTTGGGCCTGAGTGTCAACGCTGCCACTACCGACGCCTGCACCACTGGCTTCACCACTGACGGGATCCGCGTCGCGCATCGCCTCAGCGATGGGAAGCTCCATCTGACCAAGTCCGTCCGTCGCACTGCTCGCGACAAGGGGTTCAACCACTTGCTCTGGGGCTAATTCGCTCTCCTTCATTGAAGTCACTGCAGGTGCAGACGCTTCCTAATTCCATGGAGGGTGAGACCTTGTCTCTTGCGTGTCGTTCGCTTCTCGCCTGCGCCAAGCCTTCCTTACGAATTCTCGCGCCCAATCAACGCCGTACGACTTCGGGACCTTTCTGCCGACTCGTCGTATTCGGGACGTCCTCGGGCTCGGCGTAATAGAGAGACTGGAAGGTCTCGTCGGCGTCCCTCGGCCGCTCGCAGCAAGGCTGACCAGGTCCCTTCTATCGAACATGTCGATCCTTTCGCAAGTGATTGACTCACAAGGAATTTGGGGGCGCGACTGTATCAAATGCATCAGCGCCCGACATCAACTCTAGACTGGCCGCCTGCCACACGAAGCACGTTGCCCTCTGGCGTCATCTGCCGTGGAATGTCGTTGAATGTCGGCTTGCCCGGCCTTGCCGCTGTGGCCGGCCGTAACGTTGATACTTCCGCCACTCGACGCGTCCGGCCGGTTGCAAGAGGAGCCACGGGAGGCTGACCATGCAGGCAGGGGGAATGGCTGCACGACCGGCAGCACGACTGGCCCTGCGCTGGCTGGTGCTGGCCACGGCAACCGCGCCGCTGCCGTTGCGTGCCGCCGAAGACGCCGTCGCGCCCGCGGCCGCGGAGGCGCCGGCGTGGAGCGGCGGGGTCTCGGCTTACCTTAATCTGCCGCGCGGCAGCGAAGCCTACGTCACGGCATCGCCATCGCCAAGCGCGGCGCCTTGCACCTGGAGGCGCGCAGCAACTACGAAGGCATGGACGCGTACTCGTTCTTCGTCGGCTACAACCTGGGCTGGGGAGAGGCCCTGCGGCTGGATTTCACTCCGATCCTGGGAATGGTCACCGGCAGCACGCACAGAGTCGTGGGCGGGTTCGAGGCCACGCTGACCGGCCGCTATGCCGATGCCTATGTCGAGTTCGAGTACGTGCCGGACGCCGAGCCGTCCGGGTATGCCTATGCGTGGAGCGAGCTGGCCTGGCGTCCCCGTGACTGGCTGCGGCTGGGCCTGGCGGCACAGCGCACGCGTGTGCCTGACAATGGCCACAATTTGCAGCGGGGCGTGTTTGCGCAAGTGAATGACAAAGCACATATCCGGTGCGGTCTACTGGTTCAACCCCGCCGCGCACGACCAGATCGCCGTGGTCTCCATCGGGCTGAGCTTCTGAGCCGTCCGGGCGCTCCACGTACGCTTCAGTACGGTTGATCCAGACGCGTGCGGTTTGCATCGGCCGCTACCCGCACGCCTACAGCGCTAAGGTCACCACGCGCAGCGTGGCATCGTCCGGACATGCGACGTCGGCAAATCCAAACTGTCTGGCCAGTCGCCGCATGCCGGTATTCGACGACAAGACATAGCCTTCCATGCATCGATAGCCGCGGCGGCGGGCGATGTCGATCAGCGTGCCGAGCAGCCGGCTGGCCAGCCCAAGCCTGTGCCAGTCATCGGCGACCGTTACCGCAAACTCGCAGGTATCGCTGCCCGGCGCCGCAGCGTAGCGCGCGCCACCCACAATGGCCGAAGCCTTGCCTTCCGTGGCAAGCGCCACCAGCGCAAACTCGCGCTCGGCCGAGGGATGCGTTGCTTGTTCGAGCATTGCTTCCGGCAGCTGCTGCATGGCAGCCATGAATCTGGCATAGCGCGCATCGGCCGAAAGCCTGTCGAATGCCGCCAACAGTCCGGCCTTGTCGTCTTCGGTGATCTCCCGCACCGATACGTGCCGGCCGTCTCGCAGGGGCACGTTGAGCGGCAAGAAGGTTGTCGCTTCAGACTTCTCTTGCATGGCAACGTTGTTATCTGGAAAGAAAGCCGGTTCGTTGAATCGATCCGCGCCGCATTGGAAACCTGGCAATCCGGCGCGCGGTCCCGGCGTCACCGCTCGACAAGCCGCTCGCGCCACGAACTGTCGCGACTTCGAGAACCTGAATGGCAAGCTGCCTTGCCAGGCATGGAACCACCCGCACGCAGCCCATGCCATCGCCGCGCTAGTACTTGATGTCTCTTGCTGTCTCGCGGCCTTGCTGCTTTGCCTGCCGTTTGTCTTGCCGGCAATTGGGATTGCTTTGCTGGTCCGCGGCACGACAGTCTTGCTTCGTCTGCCTGGCGTCCTGACGTGTTTCCTGGCGGACGTCACGGCCGGCACGGCGCTGCTGTGCCTGCTCCGTCGCCCATGCGACGCTGACAAACGCGACATTGGCAAGGACCAACGATGCCACCATGGAAACCAGCCGCGGAGGATAGGAATGGAACATGTCGCCTCCCTGATGGATCGGCCTTGTGCCGTCAATCCACTTTAGCTTCCGCGCGAAAGCTTGGCTAGCTGGTACCTTCGCGCATGACCCCGGCCTGATCCGGCGCGCCGGCCATGCCAACGGCAGAAAGCGGCCAGTGCTGCGAGCGGCACCTCCTTGCTCGATTCCCGGTCATTCCCAGTGCGCCGTGCATGAACATGTCGTTCCTTGATTGGCGATGACTGTGGTTATTGTGTGGACGCTGCGAGGGCCTCCCTGGTATGCCTGGCAATCATCAGTTCCTCGTTGGTCGGGATGACCCAGACCGGAACACGGCCCGAAGCCAGGCTGATGCGCGGCCCGTCGCTCGCGTTCGCCGCAGCATCGACGCTCACGCCGAGCCATGCAGCAAGCTGGCATACGCGCTCGCGGATCGGCGCGGCATGCTCGCCAATGCCCGCGGTGAAGACCAGCGCGTCCAGCCCCTGCGCTGCGGCAGCCAGCGAGCCAAGTTCCCGGGCGATGCGGTACGTGTACAACTCGACGGCAAAGCGGGCCTGCGCATCGTCGCTGCCGAGCAGCGCGCGCATGTCGCTCGACAGGCCCGAGACGCCAAGCAGGCCGGACTTGCGGTAGATCAGGTCCTCGATGGCGTGGGCGTCCATGCCGAGTTCGCTGATCAGGTACAGGATCACGCCCGGGTCGAGGCTGCCGCAGCGGGTTCCCATCGGCAGGCCGTCCACCGCGGTAAAGCCCATGGTGCTGGCCACGCTGCGCCCCGCGACCAGCGCGCACATGCTGCTGCCGTTGCCGAGGTGTGCCACCACCGTGCGGCCCGCGGCCGCGCCCGCATCGACGCTCGGGAGGACGCTCGCGATGTACTCGTAGGACAGTCCGTGGAAGCCGTAGCGCCTGACGCCTCGCCCGGTGATTTCCACTGGCAACGCGAAGGCCTGCGCCACTTCCGGCTGCGCCCGGTGGAAGGCGGTATCGAAACAGGCGACCTGCGGCAGCTCCGGACGCCGCTCGGTGAGGCTGCGGATCGGCTTGAGGTTGTGGGGCTGGTGCAAGGGGGCGAGCGGGCAAAGCGTGTCCAGCTCGGCCAGCAGCGCCTCGGTCACCCTGGCCGGCTGGGTGAAGCGTACCCCGCCATGCACCACCCGGTGCCCCACCGCGCCCAGCGTATGCCCTTCGCCGTGGCCGCGCAGGAAGTCCGCCAGGAACGCGATGGCACCCTCGTGCCCGAGCTCGGTGCCCGCGTCCCATCGCCGGGACTCGATCTCGGCTCCTGCCGCGTCGGTGGCGCGGAACGCCGGCGCCGTATAGAGGCCCTCGAGGCTGCCGCGCAGGACAAGTCTCAGCGCATCGTCATGGGTCTGGTAGGCACAGTACTTGATGCTCGACGAACCCGCATTCAGGACCAGGATCACTTCGGCCATGGCATCACCCCGCCACCTGGCCGGACTCGCGGCGTGCCCTGGCCACCAGCGCGGCCACCGCGCACGACGCCAGCCGGGTCGTGACGGAGTCGGCCCGGCTGGTCAGGATGACAGGCACCCGCGCGCCCAGCACGATGCCCGCGGCGTCGGCGCCAGCCAGGAAGGTCAGGCTCTTGGCAAGCATGTTGCCGGCGTCCAGGTCCGGCACCAGCAAGACATTGGCGCGGCCCGCCACCGGTGAATCGATCTTCTTGATCCGCGCGGCATCCAGGTTGATGGCGTTGTCCAGGGCAAGCGGCCCGTCGACGATGGCGCCGGTGATCTGGTGGCGGTCGACCATCTTGCACAACGCGGCGGCATCCAGCGTGGATGGCACCTTGGGGTTGACCGTCTCCATCGCCGAAAGGATCGCCACGCGCACCTCCTCGACCCGCAAGGCATGGGCCAGGTCGATCGCGTTCTGCAGGATGTCGGCCTTTTCGGTCAGGGTCGGGGCGATGTTGACGGCAGCGTCGGTGACGATCAGGGCGTCGTCGTGCCCGGGCACGTCCATCACAAAGCAGTGGCTGATGCGCCGGGCGGTGCGCAGGCCGCTGTCCCCCTTGACCACGGCGCCCATCAGCTCGTCGGTATGCAAGCTGCCCTTCATCAGGGCCTCGGCCTTGCTCTCGCGCACCAGCTGCACGGCGGCGGCCGCCGCCGCATGGCTGTGCGCGGCATCGACGATCGGATATTCGCGAATGTCGATGCCGGCTTCACGGGCGGCATCCTCGATGCGCGAACGCGGCCCGACCAGGATCGGCGCGATCAGGCCCAGCCGCGCGGCCTCCACGGCGCCTTCCAGTGAAGAGCGGTCGCATGGATGCGCGACCGCGGTCGGCGTGGGCGGCATGGTCTTGCAGTAGTCAATCAAACGCTGGTACTTCTCATGCTTGGCGTTCACGGTTTGCTCCTGCGTCAGGTTCATCGGTGTCGGCCGGCAGCAACGGCTGCGCCCGCCGACGACCCGCTACGATGCGCGGGTGAGCGGTACGGCCGCGCCGCGCACGCGCTCCGGCCTGGCGCCGAGCACGGTGCGGATCCGCTCGAGCATTGCCGCCTGCTCGACGGTGGGCGTGGTGCCAAGCACGCGATCATCGCTACGCAGCTTCTCCGCCAGCGCGTGCAGCCGCTGGCGGTCGGCCTGATGCCTGAGCAAGGCCGGCAGCGTCGCGAGCGCCTCCTCGGGTGCGTAGCGCGCGATCAGCTCCTGCCGGCCGCGGACCTTGCGCCAGGCGTCCGGCTCCAGTTCCGGCAACAGATCCGCATAGTCCGTGACCAGCTCCTTGCGCAGCTCCAGCCTGGACAGCGGCAGCGGCTCGCCCTTGCGGCTCAGCAGGCAGGCCAGCCGGGCGATGGCTTCGGCGTACCCGCCTTGTCCGGCCGCGGCCAGCGCCGCCTTGACTTCCGGCAGGTCGCGCGGGTCGGTCGCCGCCGGTGTGCCCGCATGCGCGGCAGGCTCGCTCTTTGGCTGGAACGGGAACAGGTTGGCGTACACGTTGAAAAAGGTGTACTCGGTCATCGCATCGCGCACGGCCCGGTATGCGTCCAGTCCGGCGCTGAGCATTTCCGCGCCCGCCTGTTCCTGCTGCCGCAGCGGATGATCCGGTTCCAGCGCTTGCCGGTTGGCCTTGATCGCGTCGGCGGCAGGCTTCAGCCATGCCATCCACGGATTCAGGTCCGAGAACAGCCAGTTCTGCATGCGGAGCGGATGGAATTCGCGCAGCACCCGCGCTGTCATCTCGTTGGACACCGCCTGGACGTAAGGCTGCGCAAACAGATCATAGGCGCGCTGCGTAAAGTCCGACAGGTTCGCGACGGTCTCGAAGGGCCGCTCGTCGACGCGCCCAAAGCGGTTAAGCCTGCTGGCGATCTCCTCGAGCGAATGCTCCTCGAACTCGACCTCGTACTCCACGCCATCGCTGCCCTTGCGCTCATGGATGACCATGCCGTAGAGCCCCGGCGGCAGCAGCTCGATGCTCTTGAGCACCGAGACGATCTGGGCGTGCTCCTTCTGCGCGACCTTGCCGGAGACGAAGATGCCGAGATGGCCGACACTGCGATGCATCATGCCGACGATCACCTGGCCGCGAGTCTTGATCTCCTCGGTACTGCCGTAGATGTCCACCACCCAGTTGAATGCCTGCTGCGGCGGAGTGATGTTGTCGCCCATCGAGGCAAACAGCACGATGGGCGAGCGGATCTCGCGCAGGTCGAACGCCTTGCCGCCGGCGTTCCTGACGTCACCGCTCCAGAGCTTGTTGCCGACGAACAGATTGCGCGTGATCCATTCGATCTCCTCGCGGTTCATCAGGTAGTAGCCGCCCCACCAGCGTTCGAACTCCAGAAAGCGCGGCGGCTCGGTATCGGCCTTCCTGTACAGGTTGTAGTACTTGTCCCAGAGACTGTTAGCAGGATTCAGGTTCTCGAAATTCTGTACCAGCCAGGCGCCATCGAACTTGCCGTTGCCGAGGTCCGCCGTGAACGAGGCCAGCCAGGTGCCGCCAAGGAGCCCGCCGGAATAGCGCATCGGGTTGTCGCCTTCGCCCTCGCTCCAGGCACCGCTCCAGTACGACATCGGCGCGCCATTGATCACGATCGGCCCGGTGTCGTCGGGATCCGAGGCGCCCAGCATCATCGCGGCCCACCCTCCCTGGCAATTGCCGATGATGGCGGGCTTGGGGCTGCGCGGATGCAGCGCACGCACCTTCCTGATGAACTGCTGCTCGGCCTCGCACACGTCCAGCAGGGTCTGTCCCGGCTCGGGATCGCGGAAGAAGATGACGAAATACACGGGGTGGCCGGCACGCATTGCCACGCCGACCTGCGAGTCGTCCTTGAAGCCGCCGATGCCCGGCCCATGGCCCGCGCGCGGATCAATGATGACGTAGGGCCGGCGGCTGTCATCGATCGTCACGCCCTCAGGCGCCGTTATCTTCAGCAGCGCATAGTTGACGGGCCGCTCGAACTGGCGCGCGTCCATGACGGTCTCGTAGCCAAAATGCAGGACCGGCTTGAGCCCCTGCATGGTGTTCTCGACAAAGTTGTTGCCCCGCTGCCTGAGCGTGTCCCAGAAGAGGATGGCACGCTGCATGCTGTCGATGGCATAGGCATAGCCGCTCATCGGATCCATGCCGGCCATCGGCGTGGACGGATCGGTCCCCGGGGCGCCAACGGCTTGCTGCACGCGGCCGCCATAGGCCTCCTGCGCATTCGTGAGGCGCTTTTGCAGCACCATGCCGGTCTTGAGGCCAACTTCACGCGCGTGAACCAGTTGCTTTGCTGCATCCATGCCGTTCTCCGCTGGAAATTCTGTCAGATGGAAGCCAGGAAGCGGGTCGGTTCATCACGGCGATACCGTATTGACCACGCCCCGGCCGCGGACGCCAGGGAAAGAAGCCCGCCTGGTTGGCGGGCCTGACATGTCCTGGAATGATTCCTTGCTGCTTTCTGGCCTGCTACTTGCCGGCGGCCGGCTGCACGGACACAGCAATGGCCTCGGTATAAACCGCTTCAACCCGGTCGCCCTTCTTGATCTCCTTGAGACGTTCCGGATCCTCGACCATGAGATCCACGGTGCGTCCCTTCGGCCCCTTCAGGGTGACGGTCTTGGCGCTGGTGTTGACCGCGACAACGTCGGCGGTGACGGTCACTTCGCGCCCGACCGTGCCGCCCGGCTTTGCTCCAGGCGCCGCACGGTCCGATATCTCGCGTTCATTCATGGCAAGCGGTCCCTTGCCCTTCTTGAGGCTCACGGTCAGGGCTTCCTTGTACTCGATCGTGACGGTATCACCGACCTTGAGCTGATCGAAGTTCCTCGCCTCCGGCCCCACCACGAGGTCCTTGGTCTTGCCTTCGGCGGATTGCAGCGAGACCGTTCGCGTCGGCGCATCGATCTTGACGATCTTGGCGGTGAGCTTCGCCGTGCCGGTCGCGGTCGCTTGTCCTGGCGACTGCGTGACATCCACGCGGGTCTCGGGCTGCGCCCACACAGAAGCGCTGGCGGCTACCATCACCGCCGCAGCCAGTAGTGTCTTTCGTTTCATGTTGTATATCCCCTTTGATCAGACTTGCATTGCCATCTCGCGATGTCCTGTGCCGCCCTCGCTTCAGTTAAAGCGCTCTCTCATGACAACGGCGGTGATCTTGTGACTTTTCCAAAACATGTCGTGAATACGCACCCGCAGCTTGTCCAGGGTGTCGTCATCGAGCGTATCGAAGGTCAGTCGCACCGCCGGCCTGGTGCCGTCGCCTTCCATGTGTTCGATGCTGGTGTATTCAGGAAATCCGTACCTCACCAGGAAGGCACCGATTTCCTCATCCGTAGTTTTGGCGTCGAGGTTTCCAAGCAAGAGAATAGACATGACTCCCCTTCGGGGTTAGGCCAGGAATTTGAAAAGGCCGTCGACAGCCGGTCGACGGCAGGCAAGCAGCGTGAAGCGTGTCACGGCGTCACCTCGGTCCAGCCGGGCCCCGGGTCGAATGACTTGATTGCCGCCGCCCTGCCGGCACTGTCCGGACCGAGATCCCGTTCGAAGACGCGCCCGTCGTGGCTGACCATGAAGCTCTTGATGCCGGTATCCCCATACCGGAGCGGCCAGGCAATCACAGCAAAGCCGCCGAAGAGCTTGCCGTTGACGACATAATCGTACTTGCCGCCCGGCGCCTGCGCGCCTTGCGAGGTCAGCAGCCGGTAGCGGTACCCATGGTAGCCATCTCCCGCGGCGGTACGCCGGTCCGCTTCGATGAAGGCGGGACCGAGCGGGCTGGCCGGCTCGGCCGACTGCGTCGGCCAGTACAGGCCATCGCGCTTGCCGGGCGAACTGACCAATTTCGTCGCGTAAGTCGTCACGCCGTCCGCTTTGCGCATGATCTGCGCGTACTCGTTCTGCGCATCGCACACCGCCAGTAGGGTCTGCATCACCGCCAGCTCATTGCGGCCAATGCGCCGCAATCGCATCTCCTCCACGCCGAGGCGGGTGTCGAAATGCCAGCCTTTGGCCGTCTTCACGAGCGGGATGGGCAGGGTCCAGCCATCCTTGCCCGCGGCGATGCTGACGCGGTCGGCGCTGTCGGGGCGGACCGCGTGCGATTGGCTCCAGGCTTCCAGGAACTTGTAGCGCACCTCGGTCCCGACAGGAGGAATCAGTAAGGTGTAGTTGGCGCCGAGCAGTGCTTTCATGGCATCGTCGTCGCTGGTGGCGACAGCGTCGCCGAAGGCGTTCATCGCGGCCTCGGGCGACGCGAAGTTCTTTTGCGCGTAGGCCGGCGCTATGGCCAGCGCGATCAGCACCAGGCCAAGCAAAACGCTGCACCGCTTAAACCAGCACGCGGTGCTTTGTTTGGTGACTTGTCGTATGCGGTCCATATCGCGTTCCTCGCTCAACGCCGACTGCCGCCACCGCGGCCGCCTCCGAAACCACCTCCGCCACCTCCGCCACCTCCGCCACCTCCGCCACGGCTACCGCCGCGGCCGCTGAACCCGCCTCCGCCACCACGTTGCGCCCCACCGCTGTCACGGAAGCTTGCCGATTGTGTGCTGGAGCGGCCGCGGTCGAGGTCTCGCTGTGCAGCGGCGCCGCCATCGCCCACGCCCTGGAATGCGTTGTCGCGTCCGCCGCCGGCGGCGCCGTTACGGCCGCCAGCGCTGGTGCGATCTGATACGCCGGCACGATCGCCAGCGCCCCTTCGGTCGCTGCCGCCACGACCACCGGCACCGTCACCGATGCCCGCACGATCGCTGGCTCCGCCGCGATCCGCAATGCCGGCACGGTCGCCGCCACGATCATCCCGTCCAGCGCGATCGCCGGCCGAGGCCCGGTTGGACACGCCAGCGCCGTCCCGGCCCCGGAATTCATTGCGCTGGTCCGCCCCCGAGGCGTTCCGGCCGCCGAACTTTTCGCGCGAAGCGTTATCCCGGTACGCCACCCCTTTGCGGTGCGCGGCATCGTGCTGCCAGCGGCCGCCGCTTTGCACCTTGGTGCGGTCAAAATTGCGATCGATGCTGGCGGCCTTGTTGACGTTGATATTGACGTCGCCCCCACCCCAGTTGCAATTGCCGAAGATCGCCCCGGCGGCCGCGAGGCCGACTCCCCAGGCTAGACCGGTCGCGAGTGCGGCACCAGGATAGTAGGCAGGATACGGTGGCCAGTAATACGGCGGATAGGCGGGCGAGCTCCAGGTCCCATAGACGACGGTCGGGTTGTACGCCGGCACATAGATCACCTGCGGGTTCGCCGGCTCGATTCGCACCACAGTCTGGCTAGCCGGGGGCGCCGTCTGGCCTTGCCCCGCTGGTGGGGGCGGCATCGACTCCACGATCACCTTCTGCTGCTCATTCGACTTGAGATTGCCCGACTGCTGTGCACGTGCCCGCAACCGCTGCACCGCGTCGAGCACCTCCTTTTCCTGGGCGAGAAAGGCGTCGCCAAGCTTTTGCGTCCAGTCGAGCTTGTCGCTCATCGGCTCCAGCGCTTGGGGAAATGCCGCCAGCGACTTCACGCTGACATCCCAGGGCTGGCTTTCAACCGCCTTGAGTGCGGCATCGCCCTTCACGTTTGGATTGGCCTTGACCCAGCGGGCGGCTTGCACGACCTCAAGCGGATACGTGGAGGCCATCAGGACCTGCGACAGCACGGAGTCAGGGTAAAGGGCGATGGGGGCGACCAGGGCCTCGAGTTCTTCCGGCTTGAACGGCGCAGGCTGCTTCACATTCTGCGCATGGGCAGCGAGCGATAGCAAGGCCAGGCCTGCGAACACCCATGCGCGGACGCAGCGGAGTAAATTCATTCCTGCCTCCATGGCCAAGCCCCCTCGCCCGACTGCCGGGCATCGACCCCGCATCACGTTATGACCATATAGGCAGTCAATGACGCAGGCGAAAGCGTGGCAGCCCTGCCCGATGTCCGTCTTGCTCCAACTCTAATGTCAACCGTGATCGCAACAGAACTGAATCTTTTCGGAGGGCGAGATAAGAAAAATCTCTTCCACTGACGGCCAGATGAACCACCCATCCTTTGGACTTTGCGTGCGCTATGCTGAACTAGCTCGGCGTATGTCGCGCCGCCTCCCAGGAGAACGTGCGTTATCGCCTGCCCGCCTGCGTGACCGCCGCCGTGGCAACCCTCGTGCTGGGCGCCTGCGCCACCCTTCGGCCCCTCGAAACGGGACAGGGGAGGCTCGGCGCTCCGCAGCGTGCCGTGCGCGATACGTTCGGCACTCCCACGGAAACCTACCGGCTCGCTGACGGCACCACGCGGTGGATTTATTCGAAGCAGCCGCTCGGCTTCGAGGTCTATGCCGCAGACTTCGACGTGAACGGCGAGCTGACAAGGTTTCGGCAGATGCTCACTGCGAGAGAAATCTACGACGCGCGCCCGGGCGTCTGGACCAAGCAGGATATTGCCGAGCGCTTTGGCCATCCGCGCGAGCCCATTCAGTTCTACTCGCGAATGAAGCGCGAAGTCTGGTCCTACCGGCTCTACGCAAATTCCTTCTTGCCAGCGCATTTCAGAGCCTACTATGACGAACGCGGCGCGCTCGACCGTACCATGATTATTGTCGACGAAATTGGCGGCGACGCGCGGGACGGTAGTAAGTAGGTGGGCCTCAGGCCGCCGAATCAAGATGGAGGTGGACCATGGACAAGAAAGGAGGAAAGCACGACGACAAGGACCGGAAGGAGCCGGAGCCGAGACACGGGGCCGACGTGGTGGACCGTCGCGAAGGTCGTGCACGGGATCGTCAGACCCGCGACCGGATGTCGGAAAAGGTCTACCAGAGGGAACTGTTGCCACTGCATGTCGAACTGGTCAAGCTGCAGCGGTGGGTACAGGCCAGCGGTACCAAGGTCTGCGTGGTGTTCGAAGGACGTGACGGCGCCGGCAAGGGCGGCACCATCAAGGCCATCACGGAACGCGTCAGTCCGCGAGTTTTCCGCGTGGTCGCCTTGCCCGCGCCGACCGAGCGCGAAAAGACCCAGATGTACATGCAGCGTTATCTCCCTTACCTGCCCGCCGCCGGAGAAATCGTGATCTTCGACCGGAGTTGGTACAACCGTGCCGGCGTCGAGCGCGTGATGGGATTCTGTACCGAAAAACAGGCCGAGGAGTTTCTGCGCGGCGTCCCGCTTGTAGAAAGTGCCATCGTGAATTCGGGGATCATCCTGATCAAGTACTGGCTCGAGGTCAGCCCGGAGGAACAGACCCGCCGCCTGGAGGGACGCATCCACGACGGGCGCAAGCTGTGGAAGCTGACGGATATGGACTTGCGTTCCTACAACCGCTGGTATGACTATTCGCGCGCGCGAGACGCCATGTTCGCCGCGTCCGACAGTGACTTCGCGCCCTGGTACGTCGCCAATTCCAACGACAAGAGGCAGGCTCGCCTGAACATCATCCGGCACATGCTGGACCGGATACCCTACGAAGACGTCAAACGCAAGCCGGTCAAGCTGCCCGCCAGGCAGAAAGCGGGCGGCTACCAGGAGCCTGACTATCCTTATCGGTTTGTGGAAGAACGATACTAATGGCCAGCGTGGCGTGCTGCTACGCTCGCAGCTCGCGCGACTTCTAGTAGCTGTCCGTGTCCTTGACCACCCGGATTCGCCGAGCCCTTCCTGCATCGGAACGCAATGGCGTGAAGGTACCTTCGACATGCCGTTCTCTGGTAGTGGGCGGCAGCTTGCACAACACGCGAGCGCCGAGTGCCGACGATGGCGTCGGCCAAGATGTGGTCAAAGAATTTTCGGGCTGGGGTTGCCGGCAACGAAGTCCAAGGCATGCCGCAGCGTATGCAAACGCCTGCAAGGTTCCCTTGTCGCCCATTCTTGTCGGCTTCTCAGCAAAGCAGTGGCAATCAGGCTGGCTTGCCGAGATAGTCATCCACTGCCCTACCGCGTCGAACGCGTGATGGGCTGCTGTACCAAAGCGCAGGTTGAGGACTTCCTCCGCGCCGTTCCACTGGTCGAACGCGCCATCGTCAATTCTTGGCTCATCCCGATCAAGTACTGGCTGGAGGTCAGCCATGAGGGGCAAACTCGCCACCTCGAGGGGCGCATTCACGACGGCAGCAAGCTATGGAAGCTCACGGACATGGAGCTGCGCTCGTACAGCCGGTGGTACGACTATTCACGCGGGCGCTACGCCATGTTTGCCGCCCCCGATAGCGACTTTGCTCCCTGGTATGTCGCCAATTCCAATGGCAAGCGCCGGATGTGCCCGAATATCATCCGGTACATGCTGTGAGGCTGTGAGAGCCACGAACACTGTGAATGCCGCTAAGTCCGCTAAGTCCGCTAAGTCCGACAAGCCCCGTGAAGGCCGCGAAGGTTGAAAAGCCCACAGAGGCCGTGAAGGCCGGCAAAGGCTAAAAAGACCAAGGCCGCAAAGCCCGGGTCGCGCCCGAATGCAAAGCCGGCGAAGAAGGCGCCTGCGCCCAAGCGCGAAAAGGTGGTGATGCCGAATTCCAGCAGGAAGCCGTGCACCTGGTTGCTGGCCTGTGTTCGCTCCCGCACCAGCGAGTCGCGGACGCGGTGCAAGGCTGAGAGAGTTTGCTGCGATTCCGTCTTCGGTGTGACAAACCGCATGGCGGGGCGGGATGCCGCTTCGCAAATCGCTTCGGCGTCGACGAAATCGTTCTTGTTACTCTTGACGAATGGCCGTACAAACTGTGGGGAGATGAGTTTGACCTGATGCCCGAGCGCAGTCAGTTTGCGGGCGATGTGATGCGCACCCGCGCACGCTTCCATCACGATGGTACAGGCGTGAAACGTAGCGAAGAACTCGACCAGTTGCTTGCCGCTCATCTTCTTGCGAAACACGACTTTGCCACGTTTGTCCTGGCCGTGAAAGGTGAAAACTGTTCTTGCCCAGATCAATTCCAACCAGCGTCGTGTCTTGCATGATGGCCTCTTCGTCATTGGTAGAAACACCCCGTAAGCGTAACGCTGGGGAGGCGGGGCGACCATCTCATTACGCGAGACTCCGGAAGTTTACAAGTGCCGCTTCAAGTCATTGAAAGTAAACACGTTTCCCGGGCGCCTCGGTCGCGTTGGGCCGGCAGAGATGTGTATAACCGCATGTAGCTATCGGACGTCTGTGCGGAAGTGCACATACGGTGGCGAGACTTTTCCATACCGTCTTCAACGTTGAAAGCGCGCTTCGCGCGGCAAAGCACCGGAGGCAATTTTGGCATCACTACTTTATGGTGCCGGTTGGGCCGGCGGGCTGGTGTTTGCGGTCGGATTATTCACAAGTATCCTGATCGCCCTGGAGCTCGGCCGGCTGGTGTGGCAATGGCAAGTTTCCTCCGGTCGCGAACCGGAGACAACGGGCGTCAGCGCGGTCGCAAGCGCGATATTCGCACTGCTTGGGCTATTGATCGCCTTCACCTTTTCCGGGGCGGCAAGCCGCTTTGATATGCGGCGCACGCTGATAGTCCAGGAAGCCAACGACATCGGCACTGCTTACCTGCGCCTGGATCTGCTGCCGCAACCAGCACGTGGTGAGCTGCAGGAGATATTCAGGCAATATCTGGATGCCCGGCTTGCCGCCTATCGAGCCGTCCCTGACCGCAAACGCGTCGAGGCCGCCCTGGTACGTTCGGACGTGCTGCGTGAACGCCTCTGGACAAGATCCGTAACGGAGTCCCAGCGAACCGCTAGTACGGCGGCCACCATGCTTCTGTTGCCAGCACTCAATGCAGCATTCGATACGGCATCGACCCGACTCGCCTCAACGAAGGAACATCCGCCCAGCGTCATCTTCGGCATGCTCTTCGCACTTTGCTGGATTGGGGCTTTGTTCGCGGGCTATGGCATGGCCAGCCGCGGTCCTCGAAACTGGTTGCATGCGCTTTTTTTCGTGGCCTCGCTGACGGTGACACTCTATGTCATTGTCGACTTGGAGTTTCCGCGGTTAGGCCTGATCCGCGTTGACGCTTTCGACGAGGTGTTGCAGGAGGTCCGCAATGGAATGCGATGAACCAACAGCCGCAGCAGCGCGCCGACGCCAAAAAAAACAGCATGAGTGACGCCTGGATGCGCTCGCGCGTCCAGGGCTGGCGGTAAGCCAAGTAAGCGAGCGGCGGAAAACAATCCACCAGCGCCCCCAGACGTTCGGCCGACCACCACAAATGCTCGTGGCGATGATGCGGCTTGTCAGGGCCGCCCTCTCACGGCTATCGCTGTCTGACAACGTCATCGGGTATGCCGGGCAGATCCCGGAACGTATGGGCCAATATTCAGCAGTGTCGGCTCTTGTTGTGTGGTTGTTGAGGAGCGCTTCTATGAGTAGTGGCTTGTCAAGTAGCGCTGCGAATCGTCGCGCGCGAAGGTGGGGTTGGGTCAGGTAGGGATCGCGGCATGGGACGCTCCGTGAGCCATGGCCAAGGCGGCCTGATAACGCCCCAAAGATACGCCTTGCGGATCACCGCGCACCGCCTATGCTAGTCGAACGAGGCGCCAACGGAACACCAGTGCTTAACGCTACCGCAGAACAAATCCGCCAAGCACCGGACATCGCAACGCTTTATCCAAGGCGCCGGGTGTTCGTTCGCGGCGACCGGGTCAACCTCTCCAACGAAGCCGCCTACGGCGAGTGGGCCTCCAGCGCATGGGAAGCGCTGATCACGCACAAGCCCTCGCACCTCAATCCGCACCGGTACCAGTTTTTTGTCGTGCCGCAGGAAATCAGCGTCTACCCCTTGTTGCGCGCTGCTCCCATCCCATTGCCAACGGCACTCGCGGAGGCGTCTGCCTGTTTCCGCGTTGCCCCGCACCACGCCGACCGGTGAGCCGGTCCATGGAGCGTCCTTCGGACCAGCACATTGCACACCGCCGTAGGTCGGCGAGGGACTGTCCCAGGGCCGAGGTCAGCACCGTTGCCCCGCCGCAGGAGGAAGCCAGAAAGCGCGGACCGCAGAAGGCGCCCCGCAAGGTTCCGCTTTCGATCCGGCTGTTCCCCGAAATCGTCGAAGCGTTCCGCGCAAGCGGGCCCGGCTGGCAACAGCGCATGAACCTGGCCCTGTTGCAATGGCTCTCGGCCAATTCGCCCACCGACGTGGCCTTGCCAGACCGACGTGGCCAACCAAGGAAGACGCAATGACCAGGATGGCCCCTCCGGTATCCGAGTCACTGACAGAGATCGCAAGCTGGGGCGTGCGCGAGTACCAACAAGAGGCCTTACGTCTCTGCCACAGCTATGCCAGCCTCCCGGATCTAACTCTCAGCCCTTGTCCACTCTTGAACTGGCAAGGCGAGCCGCTCTACGACGGAACGGGCGTCGGTCCGCTTGAGCGGATATAGCGGACGCCGGGAGGTAGTGTCCTGTCCTGCAAGAAACTTCATTAAAAATATGGCTCGTCGGCGGAATCTGTGGGTGAAAGCGGATGCGCGGCTAGCCGAGTGAATCCCGATTCAGGTACTGATAGAGCTTGCGACAGGTCGCATCAAAGGAATTTTGTGC
>NZ_JBIVHB010000034.1:0-45468 GCF_044748965.1 Cupriavidus sp. NPDC089707 | reverse complement strand
CAGCAGCGTGCGTTTGCCGATATCTCCGACGGCATCAGCGCGCTGATGCGCATCATCGAGAACCCCGACGGCATCGCCAGCGGCAAGATCTTCAATATCGGCAACCCGGCCAATATCCATTCGGTGCGCGAGCTGGCCGAGATGATGCTGAAGATGGCGGGCGACTATCCCGAGTACGCCGAGGAGGCGCGCAAGACGCAGATCATCGAAACCTCGTCGGGCGACTTCTACGGCAAGGGCTACCAGGACGTGCAGCACCGCGTGCCGAAGATCGACAACACCATCGAAGAGCTTGGCTGGAAGCCCGAGCTCAGCATGGAGCAGTCGCTGCGCCGCATCTTCGAGGCGTATCGCGGGCACGTATCCGACGCGCGCACGCTGGTGAACCAGTCGTAGGCACAGGCAAGCGGCAAGGGCCCCGAGCGCGCCCTAAGCGTCCGCGCGGTCGAACCCGGCCTTGCGCGCCAGCACGATGGCCTGCGCGCGGTTCTCCACTTCCGGCTTGGTGAAGCTGCTGGTGATGTGGCTGCGCACTCGCACAGGTCCGGGCGGGCGCAGCAGCACCGCGCCGGTGGGCGCGATGCGCTGGCGCAGCTTGCGTCGCAGCCATGGCGGCAGCGCACGTCGCGGCAAGCCGCGTGAAACAAAAAGCCCCGGGACACGCCTTGCGGCGCCCTCCCGGGGCTTGCAGCGGCAGGCTCCAGGCCCGCCCGCGTCAGATCTCGACCTTCGTACCCAGCTCCACCACCCGGTTGGCCGGGATCTGGAAGAAGTCTGACGGCTTGGCGCCGTTCTGATGCATCCAGGCGAACAAGCTCTCGCGCCACATCGGCATGCCCGGCAGCTTGGACGGGATCACCGATTCGCGCGCGATGAAGAACGAGGTCTCCATCAGCTCGAAATGCATGCCGAGCTTGCGGTCGGCCAGATCCAGCACCTTCTGCACGTCCGGCGTTTCCTTGAAGCCGTATTCCGACTTCAGGATAAAGACGCCGCCGCCCAGGTCCTTGCAGCTGAGGCGGTGATCGTCGTCGACATACGGCACGTCGCGCGTGACAAAGTGCATGAACACCACGCGCTCGTGCAGCACGCGGTTGTGCTTGAGGTTGTGCAGCAGCGACACCGGCACCGACTCGGTATTACCGGTCAGGAACACCGCGGTGCCCTCGACGCGGTGCGGCGGGTGCGCCAGCAGGCCGGCGATGAACGGCTCCAGCGGGATGCCGTCTTCCAGGCTGCGCGCGCGCAGCAGCTTGCGGCCGCTGTACCACGTCATCAGCATGAAGAAGGCCATGCTGCCCAGCAGCAGCGGGAACCAGCCGCCTTCGGCAATCTTGAGCAGGTTGGCGGCAAAGAACGACAGGTCGACCAGCAGGAAGGCCGCGCCGACCAGCACTACCAGCGCCGTGTTCCACTTCCACACATTGCGCATGCACACCGCCGCAAGGATGCTGGTGATAACCATGGTCGTGGTCACGGCGATGCCGTAGGCCGCCGCCAGGTTCTCGGACTTCTTGAACGAGATCACCACGCCGATCACCAGCACCAGCAGCAGCCAGTTGACCACCGGCAGGTAGATCTGGCCGATCTCCGCGGCCGAGGTGTAGCGCACGCGCATGCGCGGCACGAAGCCCAGCTGGATCGCCTGGCTGGTCAGCGAGAAGGCGCCGGAGATAACCGCCTGCGAGGCGATCACCGTGGCGCAGGTGGCCAGCAGCACCATCGGGATCAGCAGCGGCTCCGGCACCATCAGGTAGAACGGGTTCTCGGCGCCGGCCGGGTTGTGCAGCAACATCGCGCCCTGCCCGAAGTAGTTCAGCATCAGGCACGGCATCACCAGGATGAACCAGCCCATGCGGATCGGGCGCGCGCCGAAATGGCCCATGTCGACGTACAGCGCCTCGGCCCCGGTCAGCACCAGGAACACCGAGCCCAGCACGATAAAGGCCTGCAGCGCATGCTCGACCAGGAAGGTGATGCCATACAGCGGATTGACCGCCTTCAGGATTTCCGGCGCCTGGACCAGGTTGAACACGCCCAGCGCGCCCAGCGTCAGGAACCAGGCCGTCATGATCGGCCCGAACAGCTTGCCCACCGTGTGGGTGCCATGCCTCTGGATAAGGAACAGCCCGGCCAGGATGGCCAGCGTGATCGGTATCACGAACTGCGACAACTGCGGCGCGGCGATCTCCAGTCCTTCCACGGCCGACAGCACCGAGATCGCCGGCGTGATGACCGCATCGCCATAGAACATGCAGGCGCCGAAGATGCCCAGCATCATCAGGATCTTGGCCTTGCCCGAGCGCTGCGCCACGGTGCGCAGCACCAGCGCCATCAGCGCCAGGACCCCGCCCTCGCCGTCGTTGTCGGCACGCATGATGAACACGACGTACTTGACCGAGACCACGATGATCATGGCCCAGAACAGCATCGAGATGACGCCGAGCACGGCGTCGGGGCTGAAGGCGATGCCGTGCTCCTTGCTGAAACACTCCTTGAGCGCGTACAGCGGGCTGGTGCCGATGTCGCCGAAGACGACGCCGACCGCGCCGAGCACCAGGGCGCGAGTGCTGGGACTCTCGACGAAATAATGGCTGGTTGTGGACTGGGTAGTCATGAGATTGGGTCTGCCCACCGGCTCGCCGGCGGTTTGGTTGGCTCTGGCAGTCGCCACCCGGCGCATGGGCACGGACTGCTGCGACCGTTTTACGGCGCTTTTAGCGTTCTATTGCATTGCACAAACCCGCGCAATTCTAGATGAACTGCCCGCCAACGACCACTCCGGATGATTCGGATGCCGTTTTCGTGACTCAGCAAGCATGGGAGGGAAGTGGCCTGTGGTCAAGGCCGGGTAAGCAAAACTGCATGTCCTTGCGCCTGCAAGGGTCGTTGCGGGCCGGCAACATTTATGCGCTATGCAGCACTCACGACGGCTTAAACGCCGAGGTAGCGGTCCAGCGCCTCGGGCTTGCCAGCCAGGTCGGCCGCTGGACCGGCTAGCACCACCCGGCCCTTTTCCAGCACCACGGCGCGGTCGGCGTGCGCCAGCACGAAGCGGAAGTTGCGGTCGACCACCACCGAAGCGATCCCGGTGGCGCGCACCGTGGCGATGACCTCCCAGATCTCGCGCACGATGCGCGGGGCCAGCCCTTCGGTGGCTTCATCCAGCACCAGGCAGTCGGGATTGGTCATCAGCGCGCGGCCGATCGACAGCATCTGCTGCTCGCCGCCAGACAACTGCTGGCCGCCGTGCGACAGGCGCTCCTTCAGGCGCGGGAACAGGTCGAGCACGCGCGCCTCATCCCAGTCGTTGCGGCCGTTGCAGCCCTTGCGGGCGGCCATCAGCAGGTTTTCACGCACCGACAGGCTGGGGAAGATGCCCCGCCCTTCCGGCACGTAGGCGACGCCAAGGCGCGCCACCTCGTACGGCTGCGCACGCGACATATCGCGGCCGGCCACGCGGATCTCCCCCTGGCGCTGGCGCACGTGTCCCAGCAGCGTGCGCAACAGCGTGCTCTTGCCCATGCCGTTGCGCCCCAGCAGGCCCACGGTCTCGCCCACGCCGACAGTGAAATCGATACCGCGCAGCACATGGCTGGAACCGTACCAGGCGTTGATGCCGGTAGCTTCGATCATCGGCGTGCCAATGGGCATGCTCATGGGCGTACTCATGCGGCCTCGCTTTCTTCCTCGCCCAGGTAGGCGAGCTGGACTTCGCGGTTGGCCCGGATCGCCTCGGGCGCGCCGGTGGCGATCACCGCCCCGTTGACCATCACGGTGATGCGGTCAGCGACCGAGAACACCGCGTCCATGTCATGTTCGACCAGCAGGATGGCATGGCCCTCGCGCAGGCCGCGCAGCAGCCCCAGCATGCGCGCCGATTCTTCCGCCCCCATGCCGGCGAGCGGCTCATCGAGCAGCAGCGCCACCGGTTGCGTGGCCAGGCACATCGCCACTTCGAGCTGGCGCTTCTGGCCGTGGGCCAGGTCGCTGGCGAGCCGGTCCGCCAGCGGCGCCAGGCCGGCGCGCTCCATGGCCTCGTCGGCCAGCGTGGCGCTGGTGCGGCAACCCTGCGCGCTTTCCCACAGGCGCCAGGCACGCTGCGCACGCGACTGCGCCGCCAGCCGGCAGTTCTCGCGCACGGTCAGCGGCAGGAAGATGTTGTTGCGCTGGTAGCTGCGCCCCACGCCGTGCCGCGCCAGCCGCGGCTGCGACCAGCCGGTAACCTCCTCGCCCTTCAGGAACAGGCGCCCGGACGTCGGCGGCAGCTCGCACGACAGCATGTTGATCAGCGTGGACTTGCCTGCGCCGTTGGTGCCGATCACGGCATGGATCTCGTGCAGCGCCAGCGACAGGTCCACGCCGGCCACGGCGGTGAGACCGCCAAAGCGGCGCGTGAGCTGCTGCGCCTGCAGTACCGGCGTATTCATGCGGCCTCCGTATTGCTGGTGTTGTTGCGGGCGTTGTTGCGCGCGTTGCCTTCAGCGGCCTCGCCAGCTTCGGTTCCGTGCCCTCCGTTATGGCGCCCGGTCTTGCCGCGGCGCCCGTGCCGCAGCACCGCGGGCAGGCTGACCAGCCCCCGCGGCAGCAGCGCGACGGCAACGATGATGAAGCCGCCCATCACCAGTTGCCAGTGCTTGGTCAGCGTACTGAACCATTCGGCCAGCAGCACGAACGAAAACGCCCCCAGCACCGCCCCGGCCAGGCTGCCGACACCGCCCAGGATCACCATCAGCATGGCGTTGCCCGACTGGTGCCACGACGCAATCTCCGGATTGACGAAGCCGAACTGGATGGCATAGAGGAAGCCGGCGAGCCCCGCCAGCACCCCGCCGGCGACAAATGCGCCAAGCTGGTAGCGATAGGTGCCGTAGCCGGCGGCGCGCATGCGCTGCTCGTTATGGCGGATACCCACCAGCGCATGGCCGAAGCGCGAGCGGAGCACCAGCGCCAGCAACGCGACCGTGGCCATCAGGCCCGTCCAGACCAGCCAGTAGAAGTGCGTGGGGTCGGTGACGGTCAGCAACTGCTCGCCCGGCAGCGGGAATTCCGGGCGGAAATAGATATAGGTGCCGTCGCTGCCGCCGGCGACCTTGGTGTCATGGAAGACGAAGTACACCATCTGCGCGAAGGCCAGCGTCACCATGATGAAATACACGCCGCGCGTGCGCAGCACCAGCGCGCCCACCACCAGCGCCAGCCCTGCCGAGGCGGCCAGGGCGCCGGCCAGCAGCAGCCAGCCGTTGCCCGGACCGGATTGCGGCGCGAGCATCGCGGTGGCGTAGGCCGCCATGGCGAAGTACGCGGCATGCCCCAGGCTCACCAGCCCGGTATAGCCGATCAGCAGCTGCAGCGACAGCGCGAAGATCGCCATGATCATCACCTTGCTGAGCAGCTCGATATAGAACTTGTGGCTGTCCGCGGTCAGCAACAGCGGCAGCACGGCCAGCACGGCGAAGGCCACCAGCCAGCCCAGCGCGGCAAGCAGTGCGGCATGGCCGCGGGAATGCCGGCGCGCCGGCAATGTCGTCGGATTCATGTCATCCCGCCTTGAACAACCCCTGCGGCTTCCACAGCAGGATCACCGCCATCAGCAGGTAGATCAGCACGCCGGCCGCCTCCTGCCAGAACACCTTGCCAAAGGTATCGACGAAGCCCAGCAGCAGCGACGCCACCAGCGCGCCCTTGACCGAGCCGATACCGCCGATCACCACCACCACGAAGCACACGATCAGCACCTGCCCGCCCATGCCCGGATACACCGACGACACCGGCGCCGAGATCATCCCCGCCAGGACTGCCAGCGCCACGCCCAGCGCGAACACGAAGCGGTACAGCACGGTGATGTTGATGCCGAGCGATTGCACCATCTCGCGGTTGGTCGCGCCGGCGCGGATCATCATGCCCAGCCGCGTACGCCGGATCACGTAGTACATGGCCCCGGCCACCGCGAGGCACACAGCCGAGATAAAGAGCCGGTACACCGGGTAGGTCATGTCGTTGCCGATCGGCAGCGCACCGTCGAGCAGCGCCGGCACCTGCACGCCGTGCACATCGTCGCCGACCAGGATGCTGCGCAGTTCTTCGAACACCAGGATCAACCCGTAGGTCATCAGCACCTGCTGCAGGTGGTCGCGCTCGTACAGGTAGCTGAAGAAGGCCCACTCGAGCACGTAGCCGAACACCACCGCCAGCACGATGCCGAGCGGGATGGCAATGAACAGGTTGCCGGTCAGCCCGGCGAGCGTAAAGGCAAGGTACGCGCCCAGCATGTAGAAGCTGCCGTGCGCCAGGTTGATCACGCCCATGATGCCGAAGATCAGCGTCAGGCCGCTGGCGACCAGGAACAGCAGCAGGCCGTACTGCACGCTGTTCAGGCACTGGATGAGGAAGGAGACGATGTCCATGCGGGCAATACATCAAGAAACCGGAAACGCCACGCATGCCGGTGGCAAGCTCCCCTCTCCCGCGCGCGGGAGAGGGGTTGGGGGAGAGGGCCGGCGCTGGCTGGATGCGAAGGCCTTCGCTTCGTGGAGACTCCTGCCCTCTCCCCCGGCCCCTCTCCCGCAGGCGGCAGAGGGGAGCAACACGCGGGAATGAAAAGTTCTACAGCCTGCACCCGCGCGCCGGATCAGCCAGCGCCTTCACCGCCACCGAGCTGACCTTGTTCTCGCGCCCGTCCACCTTGCGCAGGTAGAAATCCTGCACCGGGTTGTGCGCCTTCGACAGCGTAAAGGCACCGCGCGGGCTGTCGATCTTCGCAGCGCCCATGGCCTTGTACAGGTCGGCCTTGCGCGTCATGTCGCCCTTGACCGCACTGGCACCGGCCGCGAGCAGCTGTGCCGCGTCATAGCCCTGCACCGCGTAGACGTCGGGCTGCAGCTTGAAGGTCTTGGCGTAATCCAGCCGGAAGTTCTTGTCGCGCGCATTGGACAGTCCGTCGGCATAGTGCAGCGTGGTCTCCAGCCCCTGCGCGGCATTGCCCTGCGCTTCCAGCGTGCCGTCGGTCAGGAAGCCCGAGCCGTACAGCGGAATCTTGTCCTTCAGTCCTGCCCCGGCCCAGTCCTTGACGAACTTGACCGCGCCGCCGCCGGCAAAGAACACGAACACGGCATCCGGCTTGAGCGAAGCCACCTCGGTGATCAGCGCCTGGAATTCGACGTTGGGGAACGGCAGGCTCAGTTCCTTCACCACCTTGCCGCCCTTGGCCTCGAAGGCTTCCTTGAAGCCCTTGACCGACTGTTCGCCGGCCGCGTACTTCCACGTCAGCGTCACCACCTTCTTCAGCCCGCGCTCGGCCAGCACCTGGCCCATTGCATAGCCCGGCTGCCAGTTCGAGAACGACGTGCGGAAGATGTTCGGGCCGCACAGCGGACCGGTGGCTTCGTCGACGCCGGCGTTGGGGATGATCAGCAGCGTGTTGTTTTCCTTGGCGACCTTGACGATGCCCATCTGCACGCCCGAATGCACCGTGCCGACCACCACGTCGACCTGGTCGCGCTTGACCAGCTTGGTGGCGTTTTCCGGGGCCTTGGCGGGGTCGGATTCATCGTCGACCTTGAAGTACTCGATCTCGCGCCCGCCGAGCTTGCCGCCCTGCTGCTGCACATACATGCGGAAGCCGTTCTCGATGGCGGTGCCAAGCGCCGCGTAGGTGCCGGTGTACGGCAGCATGAAGCCGACCTTGATCTTGCCGCCTGGCGCGGGCTGGGCGGGCTGGGCCGAGGCGCTGGCCATGGCAAACACGGTGGCGACGGCAAGGCAGGCAGGCGCGAGCCTGCGCGGTGTGAAGCGGCGCATGAATGTCTCCTGGTGGTCAAGCCGGCGGCTCGCTGGACCGTTGCCGGTCCCCCTGCCTGCTGCCGTGGCCTGCGACGGCGCATGCTGCGCCGCGGACCCTGCGGAGCGGGCGGGAAGCCCAATTATTTTAGGTATGAAGTATGTGTGTTTATATGCCGAACCGCGGCCTGCGTCAACGCCTCGGGCTGGTCGCGGTGTGGCGAGTGCCCGCATCGCGCGAGTTTAAGCAAGGTGGTTTGTGGGGCATATCGATGGATACCCTCGATCTGCGCCATGGTGCCGTACTCGTCGTCTTCGCCCTGCACCGCCAGCACCGGGCCCTTCAGCCCGGACAGCAGCGGACGCAAGTCCCACTGGCGGAAGGCCGGGTCGAGCCAGATATCGTTCCAGCCCCAGAAAGCGGAATCGACGTCGTCGTGATGGCGCCCCAGCCGCAGGCGCAGGTCGGTGTCGAGATAGACCTGACGCGTGGCGGCAATGCTGCTGACCGACAGGTCTTCCACCAGGATATGCGGCGCCAGCACGGTGATGCCTTCCAGCGCCTGCGGGAAGCTGGCGGCATAGATCAGCGCGATGGATCCGCCATCGCTGTGGCCCAGCAGCCAGGGCACGCCATGCGTGCGGCCGGGGCCGATATCGAGCGCGTCGAACAATGCCGGCAACGCCTCGCGCGCCTGGCGGTGCATGAAGTCGGGGCGCCATTTCTCGGCATGCGGGCGCGGCGTGGAACGGCCGTACCCGTAGCGTGAGAACACCAGCCCGCGATAGTCGCCGGCCTCGCAGAAATGGCGCGGGAAATCTCGCCACATGCTGACCGAGCCCAGGCCTTCGTGCAAGAAGACCACCAGCGGACGCTGCGTGCGCTCGGGGCGCAGCCACTGGTACTCGATCTGGATAGGGCGTTCGTCGAAGTGGATTTCCACCAGGCTCGTCGTCATCGGCATCTTGTTTTCTTGCATCGCTTCAGGAAGGCGTTGTCTGGGACTGGCGCGCGGCTTCGCGCTGGCGCAGCCGGAACCGCTGGATCTTGCCGGTGGCGGTCCTGGGCAGTTCCGGCACGCATTCGATCTGGCGCGGGTACTTGTACGGTGCCAGCCGCGACTTGATGAACGCCTGCAGCTCCGTGGCCATGCCGTCATGCCAATGCTGGCCCGGCCGCATCACGACGAAGGCCTTGGGCTTGACCAGTTCGTCGGCATCGGCCACGCCGATCACCGCGGCTTCCAGCACGGCCGGGTGCAGCGCCAGCGCGGCTTCGACCTCGAACGGCGAGACGTAGATGCCGCCGACCTTGAGCATGTCGTCGCTGCGCCCGGCATAGGTGTAGTAGCCGTCGGCATCGCGCAGGTACTTGTCGCCGCTGCGCGTCCATTCGCCGACGAAGGTGTCGCGGGTCTTGTCGCGATTGCACCAGTACATCAGCGCCGCGCTCGGCCCCTTGATGTAGAGGTCGCCGATCTCGCCAGGCGCGCACGCTTCGCCGCGCTCGTCCAGCAGCTTCAGTTCGTAGCCTGGGACGGCCATGCCCGTGGTGCCGTAGCGCACCTCGCCGGGCCGGTTCGACAGGAAGATATGCAGCATCTCCGTAGAGCCGATGCCATCCAGGATGTCGCAGCCGAAATGCGCCAGGAAACGCTCGCCGATATCGCGCGGCAACGCCTCGCCGGCGGAGGTGCACACGCGCAGCGCCACTTCGTCGCGCGCGGGCAGGTCGGGCGCGGCGAGCATGCCCGCGAACAGTGTCGGCACGCCGCAGAATACCGTGGGCCGCTGCTCTCGCAAGCGGTGGAACACTGCCGTCGGCGTGGGCCGTTCGGCCATCAGCACAGTGGTCGCGCCGACCGACATCGGGAAGGTCAGCGCATTGCCCAGCCCGTAGGCAAAAAACAGCTTGGCGGCCGAGAACACGACATCGTTCTCGCGAATACCAAGCACCTGGCGGGCATAGAGGTCGGCGGTGTGGAACAGGTTGCCGTGGGTGTGCACCGTGCCCTTGGGGCGGCCGGTCGAGCCCGACGAATAGAGCCAGAACGCCATGTCATCGGGGCCGGTGCGCGCGACCGGCGCGGACGACCGGGTGCGGGCCAGCATCGCGCCCACGCTGCATGCCGGCGCCGCATCGCCGTGCGGGGCGGCCTGAATCACCATCGGTGACAGACCGCTCTTGTCGATCGCTGCCTGCATCACCGGCAACAGCGGCGTGGATACCACCACCGCGCGGGCGCCGCTGTGCGCGAGCATGTAGCCATAGTCGTCCGCGGTCAGCAGCGTATTGACCGCTACCGGCACCACCCCCGCCAGCAAGCAGCCGAGAAACACCGTGGGGAAGTCGACGGTATCGAGCGCGCATAGCAGCAGCCGCTCTTCCTGCCGGAACCCCGCATCGCGCAGCGCGCCGGCAAAGCGGCGGGCACGGGTATCGAGTCCGGCGTAGGTCAGCGAAGTGGCGTCGTCGACATAGGCGACCTTGTCGCCCCGTCCTGCATCGAGGTTGCGCGAAAGCAGGTCTTCGGCGGCGTTGTAGCGCGGCGGCAGCACCGCGACGGTGCCGGCAGTCGCGGCAGTCGCGGCAGTATTGGGGGGCGTCATGTCTCCACTCCTTGGTGTTGCATGCCGCGCGCCGCCAGGACCGGTAGCTGCGCGCCAGGCGCCAGGCCAGTCGCTGTTATCGCGCTGTCCGGATCACGTTGCGTGCCGGCATCCGCTTTGCGATGCATTTTATTTCATATCAACTATTATGCAAGCAAGGGGATGCACTATAAGACAGCAGCTTGCGGATAGTTGCTGTGCGGGGAGCCCGAAGCACCACAGGACGCGGCGACCCTGCTCGTATAATGCGCCCTTGCTTTTCTGCCAGGCGGCCCAGGCGCCGCCCGGCCAACATGACCCTCGACCCCATGCGCCGCGACCCAGCCCCGCTGCCTGCCATCGATTCCGACGCCCGCCCCGCGCGCGAAGCGTCCGCGCCGGCCGCCAACGGCGAGCGCGACCCCTACCTGACACAACTGGGCGACCGCATCCGCTCGCTGCGCGCCTCGCGCGGCATGTCGCGCAAGGACCTGGCGCGCGGTGCCGGCGTGTCCGAGCGCTACCTCGCCAACCTTGAAACCGGCACCGGCAATGCCTCGGTGCTGCTGCTGCGCCAGGTGGCCGGCGCGCTGGACGTGCCGCTGCCGGTGGTGCTGGCCGAGGTGGACGGCCTCAACGGCCAGCAGGCCACGGAGTTCGCGCAGATGGTGCAATGGCTGGCGCAATTGCCGACCTCGGACCTCGCGCGCGTGCGCGAAGCATGCCGCCATGCGCTGGCGCCTGAAGAATCCGGTGACGCGCGCCACCGCCGCATCGCGCTGATCGGCTTGCGCGGCGCCGGCAAGTCCACCCTGGGCCGCGCGCTGGCGGCCGCGCGCGACGTGCCCTTTGTCGAACTGAACACCGTGATCGAACAGGAAGCCGGCGCCAGCCTGTCCGAAATCCATTCGCTGTACGGCCAGGCCGCCTACCGCCGCTACGAGATGCGTGCGCTGGAGCGCACGCTGCGCGAGAACGAGCGCATGGTGCTCGCCACACCGGGCAGCCTGGTGTCGGAGCCGGGCACGTTCAACCTGCTGCTGGCTCAGTGCTACACCATCTGGGTGCGCACCTCGCCGGAAGAGCACATGGCGCGCGTGGTGGCCCAGGGCGACATGCGCCCGATGGAAGGCAACCGCGAGGCCATGGCCGACCTGCGCCGCATCCTGCAGGCGCGCACGCCGCTTTACGCCCGCGCCGATATCTCGATCGACACCAGCGGCCTGGATGCCGCGACCTCGCTGCAACAGCTGCGCGCGCAACTGCAAGCCGCCGGCGCCTGACCCGCTTCCGCCTCTCCGGCCCCGCCGCATTCCGCGCGCGGGGCAATCAGGCATTGCGCCGCGCCCTTCGCTGCACTATATTTCATCAAAAGCCGCAAGGCACTATAGTGCATCAAGGAGACAGCCATGTCCGCGCCGGCAACCGCCCCACTTCAGCCTGCCGCCCAGGCAGAAGCCCCCGTTCCCGTCACGTTCGAGCGCCATCCGGACCAGTACTGCCACTGGAAGCTCAGTTTCAACGGCCCCGTCGCCACGCTGGCGATGGACGTCGACGAGGAAGCCGGCCTGCGCCCCGGCTACGCGCTCAAGCTGAACTCCTACGACCTCGGCGTCGATATCGAACTGCACGACGCACTGCAGCGCATCCGCTTCGAGCATCCCGAAGTGCGCTCCGTCGTGCTGACCAGCGCGCGCGAGCGCATCTTCTGCTCCGGCGCCAATATCTTCATGCTGGGCCAGTCGTCGCACGCGTGGAAGGTCAACTTCTGCAAGTTCACCAACGAGACCCGCAACGCCATCGAGGATGCCAGCGAGCACTCCGGGCTGAAGTTCATCGCCGCCTGCAATGGCACCACCGCCGGCGGTGGCTACGAACTGGCACTGGCCTGCGACGAGATCGTGCTGGTCGACGATCGCTCTTCCGCGGTCAGCCTGCCCGAAGTGCCGCTGCTCGGCGTGCTGCCCGGCACCGGCGGGCTGACCCGGGTGACCGACAAGCGCAAGGTCCGTCGCGACCATGCGGATATCTTCTGCACCACCACCGAGGGCGTGCGCGGCCAGCGCGCCAGGGACTGGAAACTGGTCGATGAAGTGGTCAAGCCGGCGCGCTTCGCCGAATACGTCGCCGAGCGCGCCGCGGCACTGGCCGCCACCAGCGATCGCCCGCAGGGCCACCACGGCATCACCCTGACACCGCTGTCGCGCACGGTCGAGCCCGACGGCTACCGCTACGAGACCGTGCGCGTGCACATCGATCCCGCGGCACGCAAGGCCACCCTTACCGTATTCGGCCCCGACAAGCACCAGCCCGCCGACCTCGCCGGCGTGGTCGCGGCCGGCGCGCAATGGTGGCCGCTGAAGATGGCGCGCGAGCTCGACGATGCCATCCTGACGCTGCGCACCAACCACCTCGACATCGGCATCTGGGTGCTGAAGACCGATGGCGACCCGGCGCAGGTGCTGTCAGCCGATGCGCTGCTGGAAGCCAATGCCGGCCACTGGTTCGTGCGCGAGACCATCGGCATGCTGCGCCGTACGCTGGCGCGGCTGGACGTGTCGTCGCGCAGCCTGATCGCGCTGATCGAGCAGGACTCCTGTTTCGCCGGCACGCTGCTGGAACTGGCGCTGGCGGCCGACCGCAGCTACATGCTGCACCTGCCCGACGCGCCTGACGACGCGCCGCGCATCTTCGTGTCGGCGGTCAACTTCGGCCGCTACCCGATGCCGAACGGGCAAGACCGGCTGGCCGCGCGCTTCTATGGCGACGAAACCGCACTGACCGCGGTGCGTGAGCACATCGGCGCGCCGCTCGACGCGCTCAGCGCCGACTCGCTCGGCCTGATCACCGCGGCGCCCGACGATATCGACTGGGAAGACGAAATCCGCATTGCACTGGAAGAGCGCGCCAGCCTGTCGCCCGACGCACTCACCGGCATGGAAGCCAACCTGCGCTTCGGCGGCGCCGAGAACATGGCAACGCGCATTTTCGGCCGCCTGACCGCGTGGCAGAACTGGATCTTCCAGCGGCCCAACGCCGTCGGCGAGAACGGCGCGCTGAAGGTGTTCGGCACCGGCAACAAGGCGCGCTTCGACTGGGACCGCGTGTAGCGCCCTGCCCGCGCCAAGCGAGTACAACGAGGAGAGACCGTGAGCATCGACTACAGCCAGAAGATCCCCAACAACGTCAACCTGTCCGACGACCGCGCGCTGCAACGCGCGCTCGAGCACTGGCAGCCCGCCTTCCTCGACTGGTGGCGCGACATGGGGCCGGATGGCTCGCACAACTTCGACGTCTACCTGCGCACCGCGGTGTCGGTGGACCCGTCGGGCTGGGCACACTTCGAGCACGTCAAGATGCCCGACTACCGCTGGGGCATCTTCCTGCAGCCGGCCGACCCGGAGCGCAAGATCCATTTCGGCGAGCACAAGGGCGAAGCCGCGTGGCAGGACGTGCCCGGCGAACACCGCGCCAACCTGCGCCGCATCATCGTCACCCAGGGCGACACCGAGCCGGCATCGGTCGAGCAGCAGCGGCACCTGGGCCTGACCGCGCCCAGCCTGTACGACCTGCGCAACCTGTTCCAGGTCAACGTCGAAGAAGGCCGCCACCTGTGGGCCATGGTCTACCTGCTGCACCGCTACTTCGGCCGCGACGGCCGCGAAGAAGCCGAGGCGCTGTTGGATCGCCGCTCCGGCGACCAGGACAATCCGCGCATCCTCGGTGCCTTCAACGAACGCACGCCTGACTGGCTGTCGTTCTTCATGTTCACCTACTTCACCGATCGCGACGGCAAGTTCCAGCTGTGCGCGCTGGCCGAGTCGGGCTTCGATCCGCTCGCGCGCACCACGCGCTTCATGCTGACCGAGGAAGCGCACCATATGTTCGTCGGCGAGTCGGGCGTTTCACGCGTGATCCAGCGCACCTGCGAGGTCATGCGCGAACGCGGCATCGAGGATCCGGAACAGGTGCGCGCCGCCGGCGTGATCGACCTGGAGACAATCCAGCGCTACCTGAACTTCCACTACAGCGTGACCATCGACCTCTTTGGCGCGGATCAGTCGTCCAACGCGGCCACTTTCTACAGCGCCGGCCTGAAGGGCCGTTTCGAGGAAGGCAAGCGCGCCGACGACCATGTGCTCAAGGGCGACGCCTACCGTGTGCTCGAAGTGCGCGACGGCCGCCTGGGCGAGCGCGAGGTGCCGATGCTCAATGCGCTCAACGAAGTGCTGCGCGACGACTACATCAAGGACAGCATGGGCGGCGTGGCGCGCTGGAACAAGGTGATCGAGAAAGCCGGCATCCCCTTCCGCCTGACCGTGCCGCACAAGGCCTTCAACCGCAAGATCGGCACGCTCGCCAACGTGCATGTGTCGCCGCAGGGCGAGCTGATCTCGGAGGCCGAGTGGAAGGCCAACGAGCGCAAGTGGCTCGCCACGGACGAGGACCGCGCCTTTGTTGCCAGCCTGATGGGCCGCGTGGTCGAGCCCGGCAAGTACGCCAACTGGATCGCGCCGCCGGCGGTGGGCATCAACCGCCAGCCGATGGATTTCGAGTACGTGCGTTTCAACTGAGCCAGGCTAAAAGCCGGCAAGGAGATACCGGACAAGCCGGAGAATCGGAGATAAGCGATGGGCGCCCCCGACATCATCAAGCAGCACCTGATTGACCCCGAAATCTGCATCCGCTGCAATACTTGCGAAGACACCTGCCCGATCGATGCCATTACCCACGACGACCGCAACTACGTGGTCAAGGCCGATGTCTGCAACGGCTGCAATGCCTGCCTGTCGCCGTGCCCGACCGGCGCCATCGACAACTGGCGCACCATGTTGCGCGGCGACGCCTATACCATCGAGGCGCAGCTACGGTGGGACGAACTGCCGGCCGAGGTGCCGTTGCCGGACCTGGACAGCGCGATCGAAAGTACCGCGGCCGCGGCGCCGGCCACGGCCGCGCCTGACGCCAGCATCCAGGCGGTCGAAGCCAGCCGCCATACCTCGCAGCGCGCGCCATGGTCGGCGGCGCACCCGTACGTGAACCTGCACGGCGTGCGAGCGCCGGTCGCCGCGACGGTGGCCGGCAACTACCGGCTCACCGCCGACGACGCGTCCAGCGACATCCACCATATCGTGCTGGACTTCGGCACCCACTTCTTCCCGATCCTGGAAGGCCAGTCGATCGGCATCGTGCCACCGGGCACTGACGCCGCCGGCAAGCCGCACTACATCCGCATGTACTCGGTGGCCAGCCCGCGCGACGGCGAGCGCCCCGGCTACAACAACCTCGCGCTGACGGTGAAGCGGGTCGACCAGGACCACGACGGCCGGCAGGTGCGCGGCGTGGCGTCCAGCTACCTGTGCGACCTGGCCAAGGGCGATACCGTGCAGGTGGTGGGCCCGTTCGGCACCACCTTCCTGATGCCAAACCACGCCGAAGCCAGCGTGATGATGATCTGCACCGGCACCGGCTCCGCACCGATGCGCGCCATGACCGAGCGCATGCGCCGCAACCTGGCGCACTTCAGCGGGCGCCGGATGCTGTTTTTCGGCGCGCGCAATGCCAACGAGCTGCCCTACTTTGGGCCGCTGCTCAAACTGCCCAGGGATTTCCTGGACATCCATTTCGCCTTTTCGCGCGATCCCGATGCGCCGCGTCGCTATGTGCAGGACGCGATCCGCGAGGCCGCCGATGCCGCGGCCACCCTGCTCGCTGACCCGAACGGCCATGTCTACATCTGCGGACTGAAAGGGATGGAGGAAGGCGTGCTGGCCGCCTTCGACGCGGTCTGCGCCAGTGCCGGCCGCAGCTGGCCGGAACTGGCAGCCGCCATGAAAGCCGAGGGCCGGCTGCATATCGAAACGTATTAGGCCGAGACCTATTAGTCTGCACGCCTGTCTAACCGATACCGGCCGCCAAAACCCGGCGGGTCGGAGCCTTTTTGCGTCAAACACTTCCCTTCTGAAATCGTTCGCCTATAATCTTTCTCAAGAAACAGGAGCAAGGCGATGCAATCCAGGCGGATCCCGGAAACAGACCCCGCCGGCGGCCCCGACCCCGGCACCACGCTGACCAAGGCGGTAATGCGCGCCGCCGGCTTTCTCGGCATCAGCCAGGCCGTGGTAGCGAGTGTGCTCGGCATCAGCACGGCCTCGGTATCGCGCATGGCCTCCGGCGGCTATGTGCTCGATACCCACCGCAAGGAGTGGGAATTCGGCGTTCTGTTTGTACGCCTGTTCCGCTCGCTGGACGCAATCCTCGGCCATGGCGACCAGGCGCGACTGTGGCTGACGCATGAAAACCTGGCACTGGGCGGCAAGCCCATCGAAATGATCCGCACAACGGAAGGTCTGGTCCGTGTCGTTCACTACCTGGACGCCACCCGCGGTCGCATCTGAGCGCCGGCAGTTCGCGCTCACGCTGTGGCGGGCGGTGGAAGCCCAGCACGTTGTCTCCACCATGCCGCTGGTCGACAGCCTCGAAGAACAGGCTGTGCTGGAAGCCGTGCTCGATGCCGGCAAACCCGCCGTGCCGGTCGAGGCACGCCACCTGCACTACCTGCTGTTCACCCCCTTTCGCTATCCCCCGTCCCCCTGGGGTTCGCGCTTCCGCGCTGCCCAGGATCCCGGCGTGTTCTACGGCGCCGCAGAGATCCGCACCGCCTGCGCGGAGCTGGGCTACTGGCGCTGGCGCTTTCTCAACGACAGCCCGGCACTGCCACGCATCGACGCCCGCGCGCAGACGCTGTTCGAAGTGCGCATCGCCACCGACGGCGTGGCGCTCGACACTCCGCCCTTCGACCGCGACCGCGACGCCTGGACCGACCCCGACCAACACGAACCCTGCCAGGCCTTCGGCCGCGTCGCGCGCGAAGCCGGTCTCGGCATGATCCGTTACACCTCGGTACGCGACCCGCTCCACGGCCTGTGCGGCGCCGTGCTGACGCCGCGCGCGTTCGCCCACCCGCAGCCGCTGGCGACCACCACCTGGATGCTGACCGTGCGCCGCGACCGCGTGATCTGGCAGCGCGACGACCTGCAACAGCGCGACAGCTTTGAGTTCGCCGCCACGCTGTGGCAGCGCACAAACGATAGTCCGAGCGAGGGCTGAACCTGTTCGCGCTCGCGGCGATCTAATCCTTATGGCACGCGGGTTTTCGCCGCGCCTGATGATATTCCAATCAGGTGTTGCAATGCGCAACCAAGTGCCTTATAATCTTTTCTTCGACGGACGCGGGGTGGAGCAGTCTGGCAGCTCGTCGGGCTCATAACCCGAAGGTCGCAGGTTCAAATCCTGCCCCCGCAACCAACCGCTTGATGATGCGGTTGGACAGTGAAAGTCATCCGATCCGTTCGACAGACAAACCCGCCACTGGCGGGTTTTTTGTTTTGGTCGCACCGCTTCGCGCGGACTCCGCGCAAACGCCGATGGCATCATCGGTGCGGCATGCAACCGACCGCACCCCACTGCCCTGCCGACCCGCCGCGGCGCCCTGCGCGAGGGTGATACACTTTCGCCATTCCTCCCGGACGCCCCTCATGAAATTCTGCTCGAACTGTGGCCATGCGGTCGTGTTGCGTGTGCCTGACGGCGACAACCGCCCGCGCAGTGTCTGCGACAGCTGCGGCACCATCCACTACGTCAACCCGCGCAATGTCGTGGGAACGATTCCGGTCTGGGAAGACAAGATCCTGATTTGCAAGCGCGCGATCGAGCCGCGCTATGGCTTCTGGACCCTGCCCGCCGGCTTCATGGAAATCGGCGAGACCACCGCGCAGGCCGCCGCGCGCGAGACGCTGGAAGAGGCCGGCGCGCGCGTGCAGGTGGGCGAGCTGTTCTCGATCCTCAACGTGCCGCACGTGCACCAGGTCCACCTCTTCTACCTGGCCAAGCTGGACGACCTGGACATCGCGCCGGGCGAGGAAAGCCTGGAGGTCAAACTGGTGGAAGAAGCCGACGTGCCGTGGGACGAACTGGCGTTCCCGACCGTGATCCACACGCTGCGCTGCTTCTTTGCCGACCGCGCCGCCGGCCGGCTGCAGGACGGCAGCTTCCGGCTGCATAGCCTGGATATCGACAAACCCATGCGCCCGCTGACCAGCCGGGCCACGGTCACGCCCTGAGCGCCCGGCCGACGCGCGCGCAACTCCCGGCACGGCCCGCATGATCGCCTGGCTGGACCCGCACGACCCGTTTCCGCCGGTGGACGAGGCGCTCGGGCCCGACTCGGACGCGCCGGGCCTGCTCGCGGCGAGCCGCGACCTGTCGCCCCAACGCCTCCTGCTGGCGTACCGGCAAGGCATCTTTCCCTGGTATTCCAGCGGCCAGCCGGTGCTGTGGTGGAGCACCGACCCCCGCATGGTGCTGGCGCCCCACGCATTGCGCGTGTCGGCGACGCTGCGCAAAACGCTGCGCCGCGTGCTGCGCGATGCTGACTGGGAAATCCGCGTCGACGACGATTTCCTGGCGGTGATGCGCGCCTGCGCCATGACGCCGCGCGACGGACAGGACGGCACCTGGATCACCAACGACATCATCGCCGCCTACGGCTCGCTGCATCGCAACGGCCTGGCGCATTCGGTGGAGAGCTGGTATCGCGGCGAACGCGTTGGCGGTTTATACGGTGTGGCGCTGGGCCGGATGTTCTTCGGCGAGTCCATGTTCGCGCACCGCACCGACGCCTCCAAGATCGCACTGGCGGCGCTGTGCGCCTTCCTCGGCAATCACGGCGTGGCGATGATAGACTGCCAGCAAGAGACCGACCACCTTGCCTCATTGGGCGCCCGCCCGATTCCTCGCGCGCAGTTCGTGGCACATGTGCGCGCCGCGGCGGCGCAGCCCGCGATCCATCCGTGGCGGTTCGATAAATCGGTGCTGGAGTGCTGGGCCGGGACGCCAGCCGCGCCAGCCGGCTAAATTTTGGGAAGGACGCCCGCCTTCGCCCACCGTCCGCCCGCATCGTCCCGCCCGGAGCCCCCAGAGCCATGAGCAAGCTGAAGGAACTACCGCTCTCTGCGCTGCAGTTCTACGCCACGGCGCCCTACGCTTGCAGCTATCTGGAAGGCCGCATGGCGCGCTCGCAGGTCGCCACGCCCGCGCACCTGATCAACGCCGACGTCTATTCGCGGCTGGTGCGCGCCGGTTTCCGGCGCAGCGGCATCTTCACCTACCGGCCATATTGCGACGATTGCCACGCCTGCACGCCGTGCCGCGTGCTGGTCGACCAGTTCACGCCCGACCGCTCGCAGCGCCGCGCCTGGCGCCGGCATCAGCACCTGCAGGCGCTGGTGGCGCCGCTTACCTACGTCGAAGAGCATTATTCGCTGTACCTGCTGTACCAGTCGATGCGCCACGCCGGCGGCGGCATGGACCAGGACAGCCGCGACCAGTACGAGCAGTTCCTGCTGCAAAGCCGCGTCAATTCGCGCCTGGTGGAGTTCCGCGAGCCGCCGGGATCGCCAGAGGCGGGCCGGCTGCGCATGGTCAGCATGATCGACGTGCTGGACGACGGGCTGTCGTCGGTCTACACCTTCTACGACCCGCTTGAGCGCAACGCCAGCTACGGCACCTACAACATCCTGTGGCAGATCGGCCAGACCCATGCGCTGGGCCTGCCGCACCTGTACCTGGGATACTGGATCGCAGACAGCCGCAAGATGGCGTACAAGGCACGCTTCCGGCCGCTGCAGGTGCTGACCGGCAACCACTGGCACGCCTTCGAGGAAGAGGACGCCGCGCCTGCAGACCCCGACGCACCACCCGCGCCTCCCGCGCAGCAGTAGCCCCGCCTCCGGGCAAGCGGCCCAGCCGCTACAATGCCGGGCTGGAATTCACTCTGTGACGGCCCCGCCGGCCGGCTGCCCCGTGCTCAACGCGCTCTATCCCCTGTTTCGCCCTGCCCTGTTCTCGATGGATGCCGAGGACGCCCACCATTTCACGCTGAACAATCTGCTGCGCGCCCACCGCATGGGCCTGGCCGGCTGCCTCGGCAACAAGATCGCCGACGATCCGCGCACCGTGATGGGCGTGCGCTTCCCCAACCCCGTCGGGCTGGCCGCCGGGCTGGATAAGGACGGCGCGTATATCGATGGGCTGGCCGCGTTCGGTTTCGGCTTTATCGAGGTGGGCACGGTCACGCCGCGCGCGCAGCCGGGCAACCCGCGCCCGCGCATGTTCCGGCTGCCGCAGGCGGATGCGCTGATCAACCGCATGGGCTTCAATAACGGCGGCGTCGATGCCTTTGTCGCCAACGTACAGGCCTCGCGCTGGAAGGCCGAGGGCGGCGTGCTGGGGCTGAACATCGGCAAGAACGCCGACACGCCGATCGAGCGCGCCAACGACGACTACCTGTACTGCCTGGAGCGCGTCTATCCGCACGCCAGCTATGTGACGGTCAATATCTCGTCGCCCAACACCAAGAACCTGCGCCAGTTGCAAGGCGCCAGCGAACTGGACAGCCTGCTGTCGACGCTGAAGGACGCGCAGCAGCGCCTGGCCGACCAGCACAAGCGCTACGTGCCGCTGGCGCTGAAGATCGCGCCGGACCTCGACGCCGACCAGATCGGCAATATCGGCGACGCGCTGGTGCGCCACAAGATCGACGGCGTGATCGCCACCAACACCACTATCTCGCGCGACGCCGTCAAGGGCCTGCCCCATGCCGAGGAGGCCGGCGGCCTGTCGGGGCGTCCGGTGTTCGAGGCCTCCACGCGCGTGGTGCGCGCGCTGCACGCCGTGGTCGGCGATGCAGTGCCAATCATCGGCGTGGGCGGCATCTTCAGCGGCGCCGATGCGCGCGCCAAGATCGACGCCGGCGCGAAGCTGGTGCAGGTCTACAGCGGGCTGATCTACCGCGGCCCGGCACTGGTGCGCGACTGCGCCGCGGCTTTGCGTCGCTAAGCCTTCTCCATCGCCCCTACCGGAAACGCCATGGAAACCTGCCCGTGGCCTGGCGCTACAAGCGCGGGTTCGCGGCCAACGCCATCATCGGCGCCACCACCCTGGGCCCAGCTCGAGGAAAACCTCGACGCCCGGGACGCGCAATGGCATGAAGATGGGATCGCCGCAATCAGGGTAATCCACAAGGAAATCACGAATCCCGCGCAATAATATGCGCCTGAATGGCCGATAGCGGGCGTCTGACAGCATTCGATGCCCCGCTTTGGCATGATGACTACGCATTTCGTGCGCGAGAAGTGGTATCCTCGCAGGCTTATCGCTGTCGCATCCGACGCGCCCGCGCACGCTCCCTTTTTGCCGCAGGAAGCCGCCGCGCACGCCCCGGACCGGCACCGTCCGCCAGCGTGCGGACGCGCCAGGACAGCGGACCGAACCATCCGCGGCTGCATCCATCCAGAACCGAGCATTCGGGGGAGAACAGATAATGAAGTCCATCAAGGGTCTCGCAGCAACCAAGTCGATCCTGGGCGGCGCCGTGGCGCTGGCCTTGGTGTACGGCGGTGCCGTGCAAGCCCAGACCGTCAAGGTGCTGTCGATCGTCGACCATCCCGCGCTGGACGCGATCCGCGACGGCGTGCGCGCCGAACTGAAGGCCGCCGGCTATGACGCCGACAAGAGCCTGAAGTGGGAATACCAGAGCGCCCAGGGCAACACCGGCACCGCCGCGCAGATCGCGCGCAAGTTCGTCGGCGACAACCCCAACGCCATCGTCGCCATCGCCACCCCGTCGGCCCAGGCCGTGGTCGCCGCGACCAAGACGGTGCCGGTGGTGTACTCGGGCGTGACCGATCCGGTCGCCGCGCAGCTGGTCAAGAGCTGGTCGCCGTCGGGCACCAACGTGACCGGCGTGTCGGACAAGCTGCCGCTGGACAAGCAGGTCGCCCTGATCAAGCGCGTGGTGCCCAAGGCCAAGAACGTGGGCATGGTCTACAACCCGGGCGAGGCCAACTCGGTCGTGGTGGTCAAGGAACTGAAGGAACTGCTGGCCAAGGAAGGCCTGACGCTGAAGGAAGCCGCCGCGCCGCGTACCGTGGACATCGGCCCGGCCGCCAAGAGCCTGATCGGCAAGGTCGACGTGATCTACACCAACACCGACAACAACGTGGTGTCGGCGTATGAGTCGCTGGTCAAGGTCGCCAACGAATCGAAGATCCCCCTGGTTGCCGCCGATACCGACAGCGTCAAGCGTGGCGCGGTTGCCGCGCTGGGCATCAACTACGGCGACCTGGGCCACCAGACCGGCAAGGTCGTGGTGCGCATCCTCAAGGGCGAGAAGCCGGGCGCGATCGCTTCGCAGACCAGCGACAACCTGGAGCTGTTCGTGAACACGGGCGCAGCCGCCAAGCAAGGCGCCACGCTGTCGCCGGAGCTGATCAAGGAAGCCAAGACGGTCATCAAGTAATCACGGCACTGCCCGCCGCCGTCGCAATACGGCGGCGCCCTGGCGCGCCTACCCGGCGCGGCAGGCGCAGACCGGGCGAGGCGGCGGGCGGCTCCACACGGGCCGCCCTGCCGCCCCGCCCCCAAGCCGGCGCCAGGGTAGCCGCCGGCCCCCGCAACAGGATTCCCCCATGTCCCTTTTCTCCCTTCTGGGCGCCCTGGAGATCGGCCTGATCTTCAGCCTGGTGGCGCTCGGGGTGCTGATTTCCTTCCGCATCCTCAATTTCCCCGACCTGACCGTTGACGGCAGCTTCCCGCTGGGCGGCGCCGTTGCCGCGACGCTGATCGCCGCCGGCCAGGATCCGTTCCTGGCGACCGTGGTCGCGATCGCCGCCGGCGCGCTGGCCGGCTGGATCACCGGCTGGCTCAACGTGCGCCTCAAGATCATGGACCTGCTCGCCAGTATCCTGATGATGATTGCGCTGTACTCGGTCAACCTGCGCATCATGGGCCGCCCCAACGTGCCGCTGATCACCGAGCCGACCCTGTTCACCATCCTGCAGCCGGAGTGGATGCCTGACTACGTGCTGCGCCCGCTGGTGCTGTTCATCGTGGTGGTGATCGCCAAGCTCGGCCTCGACTGGTTCTTCAGCTCGCAACTGGGCCTGGCGATGCGCGCCACCGGCGCCAACCCGCGCATGGCCCGCGCGCAGGGCATTCCCACCGGCCGCGCCACGCTGGCCGGCATGGCGCTGTCCAATGCGCTGGTGGCACTGGCCGGCGCGCTGTTCGCGCAGACCCAGGGCGGCTCGGATATCTCGATGGGCATCGGCACCATCGTGATCGGCCTGGCCGCGGTGATCATCGGCGAGACCGTGCTGCCGGCACGCCGCCTGATCTGGACCACGCTGGCCGTGGTGCTGGGCGCCATCCTGTACCGCTTCTTCATTGCGCTGGCGTTGAACAGCGACTTCATTGGCCTGAAGGCGCAGGACCTGAACCTGGTCACAGCCGCGCTGGTGACGATCGCGCTGGTGCTGCCGGCCACGCGCAAGAAGCTGTTTGCCCGCAAGAACGGAGGTGCCTGAGATGCTGCGCGCACAAGACCTGAAGCTCACCTTCAACCCGGGCACCCCGATCGAGACCCGCGCACTGCGCGGCCTCACGCTGGAAATCCCGAGCGGCCAGTTCGTCGCCGTGATCGGCTCCAACGGCGCCGGCAAGTCGACCTTCCTGAATGCGATCAGCGGCGACCAGATGGTCGACTCGGGCCGCATCACCATCGATGACACCGACGTCACCCGCCAGCCGGCATGGGATCGCGCGCACCTGGTGGCGCGCGTGTTCCAGGACCCGATGGCCGGCACCTGCGAGGCGCTGACCATTGAAGAGAACATGGCGCTGGCAATGGCCCGCGGCGCCCGACGCGGCTTTCGCCCGGCGCTGAACCGCGCCTCGCGCGAACTGTTCCGCGAGAAGCTGCGGCTGCTGAACCTGGGGCTGGAAAACCGCCTGACCGACCGCATCGGCCTGCTCTCGGGCGGCCAGCGCCAGGCGGTGAGCCTGCTGATGGCCTCGTTGCAGCCGTCGCGCATCCTGCTGCTGGACGAGCACACCGCCGCGCTGGACCCGAAGACCGCCGCGTTCGTGCTGGAACTGACCGCGCGCATCGTCGAGGAAAGCAAGCTGACGACGATGATGGTGACGCACAGCATGCGCCAGGCACTCGACTATGGGCAGCGCACGGTGATGCTGCACCAGGGGCAGGTAGTGCTGGATGTGTCGGGCGACAAGCGCAAGGGACTGGATGTGCCGGACCTGCTGAAGATGTTCGAGCAGACGCGGCATGAGCAGCTGGATGACGATGCGCTGTTGCTGGGGTGATGTCCCTGGCGCAGAAAAATGGGGAGCTTCGGCTCCCCGTTTTTTTTTGCTCATTGGCGCTTAAGCGTCCCATATGTGTGCTCCCCTCTCCCGCTTGCGGGAGAGGGGTCGGGGGAGAGGGCCGGCGCATGGCAAGCATCGTGACGCCGCACTTCGTGGAGACTCTTGCCCTCTCCCCCGTCCCTCTCCCATAAATGGGAGAGGGAGCAAACCAGCAGTATGCAAACGACTAATCGATCGTGATGCGCCGCTGCCTGATCACCCCCGCCCACCGCACACTTTCCTTCTGGATCGTTGCCGCCAGCTGCTGCGGCGTGCCGCCCGCCGCCTCCATTCCCAGCGTCGCCAGCTTTTCCTTCAGCGCCGCATCGGCCAGCACCGCGTCGACATGCTGGCTGAGCTTGCGCACGATCTCTGGCGGCGTCCCCGCCGGCGCCATCAACGCATACCACGACACCGCCTCGAACTTCGGGAAGCCCTGCTCCGCGATCGTCGGCACATCGGGCAGCACCGTAGAGCGTTTGGCGCTGGCCACGCCCAAGGCACGCAGCTTGCCAGCCTTGATGTAAGGCAGTGCCGCCGAAAGCTGGGCAAACATCATCGTCACCTGCCCGCCAACCACATCGGTCATGGCCGGGCTCACGCCCTTGTATGGCACGTGGTTCAGCTTGACGTTGGCATCGAGCTGCAGCAGTTCGCCGGCCAGGTGCGCCTGGCTGCCAGCGCCTGGAGAGGCGAAGCTGAGTTCGCCCGGCTTCTGCATGGCTAGCTTGAGAAGTTCCGCCAGCGACCTGGCAGGCGTGGCCGCGTTGACCACCAGCACGTTCTCAGCGGTGGCAAGCATCGCCACCGGCGCCAGGTCGGACTGCTTGTAGGGCAGGTTCGGCATCAGCGTGGGATTTACTGCGATATTTCCGACCGGCACCAGCGCGATGGTGTAGCCGTCGGGCGCGGCCTTGGCCACCATGTCGACACCGATGGTGCCGGCGGCGCCGGCCTTGTTCTCGACCAGCACGCTTTGGCCAGTGGTCTTGGCGATGCCTTCCCCGACGGCGCGCGCCAGCACGTCGGCGGGGCCGCCGGCGGCAAACGGCACCACGATGCGCACCGGCTTGGCGGGATATGTTGGCGGCTGGGCATGTGCCGCCGCCGAGCCCAGCCATGTCGCGCAGGCTGCCGCGCAGGCGAACAGACCATGCATGGCAAGGCGCCGGATGTCAGGATTCACGAAAGACTTCACATCGGATTTCACAGCGGCATTCACAGCGGATTTCATGACGGTTTCCCCAATTTGGCAGTCATCAGGCTATGGCTCCTCTACCGCGCCGGCAGTCTTGTTATCGTCGATGGGCCAGGTGCGGTCCGACCCGTTGCCTATCCCGTGCCCCGCTCTCCAGCCGCGGGATCGGTCAGCGCAAAGCTCGCCAGGTCCGCTTCGTGCGCCATCGCAGGCAGGCAGGAATAGTCGGCGGGTTGCACCGCGGCGAAGCGCGCCAGCCCCAACATGGCCAGCAGCGCGGTGCCCGCGGCATCCTCATGCATGCCCAGCAATGCCGCACGCACGCGCACACACTGCTGCGGATCGGCGCCCGCCGATGCGACCAGCACCGGAATCGGTGCAGGCGGCGTCAGCGCCAGCGTCTTCAGTTGCGCGGCAAGCCCAGGGTCATAGCGGCGCAGCAGGTCCATCACATAGCTGTCAATCACCCCCACCTCGGCATCGCCAGCAAGCACGGCACCGATGACCTCGCGTGGCGTTGGCGTGGCCATCGCAGCGGGCCGGTACAGCGCCTGCGTACCCGCCGGCGCCAGCCGCATCAGGTAATGGCGCGGCGCGTTATAGCCCGAGTTCGACTCAGGCAACATGCATGCCAGCCGCCCGCCGAAGGTCTGCCCCAGCGACCGCACTGGCGCATCGGCGCGCACGATGAATTCCGTGAAGTAAACCGGCTGGCCATCGTAGCGCGAGTGCGACGGAACCGGCGCGGCCAGCAACTGCGGCGTTACCGGCGCGCTCGCGTACGGATAGCCGCACATGAAGACGCAGCCGCAGTCCGGCCGCGCCCACAGCGCGCTGACCAGCGCCGGCGCGGGATGCTCGATATACGGCAACTCCACACCCGCGCGCTCGGACACCCGCGCCAGCAGCGCGCGCCATGCCGCTTCGGCCTGCGGTGTTACCGCGTACATGCGGGCATTGGCGATCATGCGTACACCAGCTTCTGGCCCAGCCCGCGCTGCTCGGCCTTCTTCAGGATGGCGTGCCCCAGCGCGATATCGCTCAGCGACAGGCCGCGGTGCCAGAACAGGTTGGTTTCGTCGTCGCTCTGGCGGCCCGGCTTGCGGCCGGCGGCGATCTCGCCCAGTTCGCCGTAGAGCGTCTGTTCCGACAGCTTGCCCGCTTCGACATGCGCGCGCAGCGAGCCGAACATGCCGCCCTTGCATTGGCCCCAGTCGTCCACCACCATTCGCGTCATGATGTCGGTCAGCGACAGTTCGACCGCGCTCATGGTGCCGTAGGGCACGACAAACGCACCGGGCTTGATCCATTCGGTCTTGAGCATCGGCGTCGGGCGTTCCAGGCGCGACGCCTCGACCACGATGTCGGCGCCGCGCACGCACGATTCCCAATCTTCGGCCACCACGATCTTCTTGCCGAGATCGCGCTCCAGCCGGGCGGCAAAGGCATTGCGGCTTTCCGGCCGGCGGGAATGCACGCGGATCTCGTCGAAGTCATAGAGGCTGTCGAGCAGGCGCACGTTCCAGTACGAGGTGCCGCGCGCGCCGATATGGCCCAGCACCTTGCTGTCGCGGCGTGCCAGGTGCTTGGCGCCGAGCGCGGTCAGAGCGCCGGTGCGTGCATCGGTGATGAAGGTCGCGTCGATCACCGCCACCGGCATGCCGGTGCGTGGATCGAACAGGTTCAGCATGGCCATCTCCGAAGGCAGGCCGAGCTTGTAGTTGTCGACGAAATCGCCGACGACCTTGACGCCGGCCAGTCCCAGCGGCGCCACGTACCCGCGCAGCACGTTGAAGTGGCCGTTGAAGGCGGGATCCGGCATCAGGTGCACGCGCGGCTCGATCACGGTCTGGCCGTTGCCCTGTGCGACCAGCGCCTGCTCCACCGCATCGATGATTTCGGCATCGGTCATTTCCAGCCGCGCAATGTCCCGGCCGTTGAGGTAGGTGAGATGAATATCAGCCATACGGTCCCCGCTCTCCAGATCAGTGTGTGTTGTGCATCGATGGAGTCCAGTGTAGGTATGGCGCCATTGACTGTCATATGCTTATATGTCCGCCTGCCTTAACATCAGGTTAATGCCATGAAAATGAACCTGCGCCAGATCGAGGTCTTCCGCGCGGTGATGCTGACCGGTTCCATCAGCGGCGCATCGAAGCTGCTCTATGTGTCACAACCGGCGATCAGCCGGCTGATGTCGCACACCGAGCAGCGGCTCGGCCTCGAGCTGTTTCGCCGCACCAAGGGCCGGCTCTACCCCACGCCGGAAGCGCGGCGGTTGCTTGGCGAAGTCAATGCGGTCTATGAAGGGATCGAGCGCGTCAATGAGATCGCCGAGGATCTCGCCGCCAACCGTACCGGCAGCCTGCGCATCACATGCAGCCCCAACCTGGGACAGACCGTGCTGCCGCGCGCCATCGCCAGCTTCCGCGCCGCGCACCCGGCGGTGCGCGTGGTGGTACGCACGCAGATTCCCGGCAACATGCTGCGCGCGCTGCTATCGGGACAGGTGGATCTGGCGGTGTCGAACATGCCGCTGACGCACCCCAACCTTGAGGCACGGCTGCTGGTGAAGAACGAGATCGTGGCGCTGGTGCCGGTGGGACATCGGCTTGCCGCGCGCAAATGGGTGCGTCCCGCCGAACTGATCGGCGAAGACCTGATCGGCTATGGTCCGGATGTGCCGTTCGCGCTGCTGGTGCACGAGATGTTCGGCAACGATGGCGACCAGCCCGACATCCGGGTGCAGGTGGAGCAGGCCCATGTGGCGCGCGCGCTGGCGCAGGCCGGTGCCGGCATCGCGCTGGTCGATGCCATGACGGTGTTCGGCGCGAACTGGCCCAATATCGTTGCCGTGCCGATCCGCACCAAGGTCAATGCCTCGGTGCAGATCTTCCATGTGCAGACGGAACCGCTGTCGCGGCTGTCGCTGGAATTCGTGGAGACGCTGACGGGGATGATGAAGCGTTGAGCCGCGGAGGCGGCTGCGGCGAAGCGTTGCAGCCTCAGGCCGTCGCCGCCTTGTCCAGCCACCGCGCCAACTGGTCCGTCACCGCGCTGCTCGAGAACGAGCAGCTGTCCTGCGCAAACACCGCCGACATCTCCAGCCTGCGCAGCAGCTCTTCCATCGCTTGCCCATAGACGGGCGGCAGCGTCAGTCCGCTGCCGGCATCGCGCCATGCGCGTACGAGGTCCTGCGCCGGTATCGATCCGGCGACATGCTGGTCCAGTGCGGCGCGCATGCGCGCCAGCGTTTCTGTATTGGCCGCGCTCATGATCGCGCTCTCCTTTCCTTGTACAGTTCGCGAAACGTGCGGCCCGACGGGGCCGGCATGTCGCGGGTTTCGGTCCAGCCCTTGCCGGCCATCGGCAGGCTGGTGATCAGCCGGTTGCCGCCGCCCATTCGGCCCAGCAGCCAGGCGCCGATGCGCGTGGCAAAGGCATACAGGTCGGGCCGCTTCGCCACGTAGCCCCAGGCCTTCAGCGCAAACCGCTCCTGCCACGGCCGCAGACCGCGTTCCATCTGCTTCTCGCGCAGCTTGCGCAGCAGATCCGACAGCGGAATCGAAGCCGGGCAGACCCGATTGCACTCGCCGCACAGGGTCGCCGCCTGCGGCAGGTCCAACGCATTGGCAAGGCCAACGTAGCTGGGCGTCAGCACGCTGCCCATCGGCCCCGGATAGACCCAGCCATAGGCATGGCCGCCGATCTTCTGGTAGACCGGGCAATGGTTCATGCAGGCGCCGCAGCGGATGCAGCGCAGCATCTCCTGGAAGTCGCCGCCGATCAGTCCCGAGCGGCCGCCGTCGACGAGCACGAAGTACATATGCTCGGGGCCATCGCGCTCGCCTTCCGCGCGCGGGCCTGTCAGCAGCGAGAAATAGTTGGAGATTGCCTGGCCCGTGGCCGAGCGCGGCAGCAGGCGCATGACCGTGGCGAGGTCCTCCAGCGTCGGCAACACCTTCTCGATGCCGGTCACGGCCACGTGCACGCGCGGCATCACCGTGCACATGCCTTCATTGCCCTCATTGGTAACCACGGCGACCGAGCCGGTCTCGGCAATGATGAAGTTGCCGCCGGTCACGCCCATGTCGGCGGACAGGAATTCCGGGCGCAGCACTTCGCGTGCCTCGCGGGTCATCTCCGGGATGTCGGTCAGCCGCGGCTTGTGGTGGACTTTGGCGAACAGGTCGGCGATCTCGTCCTTATCCTTGTGCACCACCGGCGCAATGATGTGCGATGGCGGCTCCGAGTCGTTGATCTGCAGGATGTACTCGCCGAGGTCGGTCTCGATACTCTGCACGCCCATCTCGCCCAGCACCTGGTTCAGGCGCATTTCCTCGGTCACCATCGACTTGCTCTTGATGACCTTCTTCACGCCGTGCTTCTGCGCGATCTCGGCGACCAGGCGCGCGGCGTCGGCGGTGGTCTCGGCGAACAGCACCGTGGCGCCGCGTCTGGTGGCGTTCTGCTCGAACTCCGCCAGCCAGACGTCGAGGTTTTCCAGCGCGCGGTTGCGGCGTTCCTTCAGCGCCTCGCGCGTGGCGTCGAAGTCGATATCGCGGATGGCATCGGCGCGCGCCGTGACGAACTTGGTCGAGAGCTTCTTCAGGTTCTGCTGCAGGCGCTGGTCGGCCAGCTTCTGGCCGGCGCGCGCCTTGAATTCCATGCTGTGGACTTGCATCGTGGCGTCTCTCGTAGTCAGGCGTCGCCGGCCAGCACCTGGGCGATATGCAGCACGCGGGTCTGGCTGTCGCCGGTGCGGCGCAGCCGGCCTTCGATATTGAGGATGCAGCCCAGGTCGCCCAGCACCACTGCATCGGCGCCGCTGGCCTTGATGTTGGCGCACTTCTCGTCGACGATGGCCGTCGAGATATTGCCGTACTTGACCGAGAACGTGCCGCCGAAGCCGCAGCAGGCTTCGCAGTCCTTCATTTCGGTCAGTTGCACGCCGGGCAGGCGCGACAGCAGTTCGCGCGGCTGCTGCTTGACGCCCAGCTCGCGCAGGCCGGAACAGGAATCGTGATAAGTGATATGGCCGGCAAAGCTGGACGGCAGCGTCTCGACACGCGCTACGTTGACCAGGAAATCGGTCAGCTCGTACACCCGTTCCCGCAGGCGCTCGTAACGGCCGTTCAGTTCCGGATCGTCTCGCAGCAGGTCACCGTAGTGGTGGCGGATCATGCCGCCGCAGCTTCCCGACGGGACCACGATGTAGTCGAACATCTCGAACTCGCGCAGGAATTTCTCCGCGAGATCCCGCGACACAGCGCGCTCACCAGAGTTGTACGCCGGCTGGCCGCAGCAGGTCTGCGCCTCGGGCACCATGACTTCGTAGCCGGCGGCTTCCAGCAGCTTCAGCACCGAAAACCCGATCTCTGGACGCATCAGGTCCACCAGGCAGGTGGCGAACAGACCGACTCGCATTGTTGGCTTCTCCAGACCCCAAAACCTCGCAATTATGCGCGTCTTGGGCCGCGCGTGGCGCACAAACGGTTCATCGCCGGCATGAATCCAGTACGAAACACATCACTTTCCCAAGGGACATCACGACCCGATTCTTACCGTAATGTCATTTCACCTATTGAAATTTTCACGATGCGAGATAGAATCAGGCAGACACTTAAAAATGCCGCAAAGCAACATTTCCCCTATTCCCACTATGTCCGAAGCAGACAAGTCACCCGGCAAGACGTCCATCCAGGTCATCGAGCGCATGATGACCCTGCTGGACGCCCTCGCCCAGCATGCCGACCCGGTCAGCCTGAAAGAGCTGTCGCTGGCCACGGGCCTGCATCCCTCTACCGCGCACCGCATCCTTAACGACATGGTGGCCTGCCGTTTCGTCGATCGTTCCGATCCGGGCAGCTATCGTCTTGGCATGCGCCTGCTGGAACTCGGCAACCTGGTCAAGGCTCGCCTGTCGGTGCGCGACGCGGCGCTGGCGCCGATGCGCGCGCTGCACCGGGTCACCGGGCAGACGGTCAACCTGTCAGTACGCCAGGGCGACGAGATCGTGTACATCGAGCGCGCCTATAGCGAGCGCTCCGGCATGCAGGTGGTGCGCGCCATCGGCGGTCGCGCGCCGCTGCACCTGACCTCGGTCGGCAAGCTGTTCCTGGCCGCCGACGAGTCGGCGCGCGTGCGCAACTACGCTACCCGCACCGGGCTGGCCGGGCATACCCGGACCTCGATCACCGACCTGACCAAGCTGGAGCGTGAACTGAATTGGGTCCGCACCAACGGCTACGCCCGCGACAATGAGGAACTGGAACTGGGCGTGCGCTGCATTGCCGCCGGCATTTACGACGACTCGCGCCGGCTGGTGGCGGGCCTGTCGCTGTCGGCCCCGGCTGACCGGCTGCAGGACAGCTGGTTGCAGAACCTGAAGGAAACCGCGCTGCAGATCTCGCGCGGCATGGGCTACGTGTCCGAAGCCGCGGCCTGAGCGCCGGCTTTCATACGCCAGCGCCAAAACGCGCGGGCCGCCAGCGATGGCGCCCCGCGCGTTTTTGCATCATCTGGCGTCGAACATCTCAGCACATACGTATTTACCCTTAGTTTTCAGATAACCAGCAAACCTTATAATCGACGGCCATGCGAACCCGTGCCGTCACCCTCACCGAACAGGTCACCCGCCAGTTGCGCGCCGACATCGAAAGCGGCGCGTACCCGGTCGGCACCCGGCTGCCAACCGGCAAGCAGCTTTCAGAGCAATACGGCGTCAGCGCCGCGGTGATCCGCGAAGTCACGGAACATCTGCGCTCGCAGGGCTTTGTCGAGACGCGCCAGGGCGTGGGCTGCACAGTGCGCTCGCGTACCGGCGCGGCGGGGTTCCAGCTGCCGCGCGAGCCGGATATCGACGCCGCCGGCCTGGCGGACCTGTATGACCTGCGCATTGACCTGGAAGGCGCCGCGGCCGCGCTGGCGGCCGTGCGCCGCACCGATGACGACGTCGCCGGGCTGGCGGCGCTGCTGGAGCGGCTGCATGCTCACCTCCACGATGGGCAGCCGGCAGCCGATATCGACGCGGCCTTCCATATCGGCATCGCCGCGGCGACGCATAACCCCTACTACCGCCAGTTGCTGCAGTACCTGAACCTGCAGTTGCACCAGGCGGTCGCCACCGCGCGTGCCAACACGCTGCGCCAGCCAGGGCTGGCCGAAGGCGTGCAGGCCGAGCATGAAGCCATCGTCGACGCGATCCGCCGCGGCGACGCCGACGCGGCCCGGGCCGCCGCAGTCACCCACCTGCAGAACGCGGCACGGCGTCTTGGCCTGACGCTGCGCGCGCGCGCCGCCAGCCCTTCCTTTGCACAGCCCTGAGACCACGGAACATCATGCAAACCGCTCAACTCGCCCAACGCCTCACTGAAGCGCTCGGCACCGACACTGTCCTGACCAATCCTGACGACATCGCGCCGTGGCTGTCTGACTGGCGCGGCATCTATCGCGGGCAGGCGCAGGCGGTGGTGCGTCCGCGCAGCGTGGAACAGGTCGCGCGCACGCTGGCGCTGTGCCAGCAGGCGGCTGTGCCGGTGGTGCCGCGCGGCGGCAATACCGGCCTGTGCGGAGGCGCCACGCCCGACGGCCAGGTTGGCAACGTGGTACTGAGCCTGGACCGCATGAACGCGGTGCGCTCGCTCGACACCATCGCCAACACCATGGTGGCCGAAGCGGGCTGCATCCTCGGCAACCTGCGCCGCGCCGCGCAAGAGGCCAACCGGCTGCTGCCCCTTTCGCTGGCGGCCGAGGATTCGTGCCAGATCGGCGGCAACCTGGCCACCAATGCCGGCGGCGTCAACGTAGTGCGCTATGGCATGACGCGCGAGCTGGTACTGGGCGTGGAAGCCGTGCTGCCCAACGGCGAGGTGTTCAACGGCTTGCGCACGCTGCGCAAGGACAACACCGGCTACGACCTGAAGCAGCTGCTGATCGGCTCGGAAGGCACGCTGGGCGTGATCACGGCGGCGGCATTGCGGCTGTTCCCGCGCACCGATACGCGCAGCGTGGTGCTGGCTGCGGTTGCCTCGCCGGCGCAATCGCTGGCGCTGTATGAATTGCTGTTCGCACAATGCGGCGCGCGCCTGCAGGCGTTCGAGTTCTTTACCGGCGAGTGCCTGGACCTGGTGCTGACGCATGCAGAAGGTGTGCAGGAACCGTTCGCGCAGCGCTACCCCGCCTATGTGCTGGTCGAACTGGCGGACACCACGGATGAGGACGCGCTCAACGCACTGCTGGAGCGCGTGATCGGCGAAGCGCTGGAGCGGGAGCTGTGCCTCGATGCGGCGGTCTCGGCATCGCTGGCACAGCTGCAGGCGCTGTGGAAACTGCGCGAGGAAATCTCCGAGGCGCAGCGCGCCGATGGCCCGCACCTGAAGCACGACGTGTCGCTGCCGATCGAACAGATCCCGGCGTTCATGACGTCGATGGAAAACCGGCTGCGCGCGCTCGACCCGGCGATCCGGCCCTTTGTCTTTGGCCACTTCGGCGATGGCAACCTGCACTACAACCTGTCGCGCCCGGCCGGCGCCCCGAAGGACTGGGCAGCGACCCAGGGCGATGCAGTGACTGACGCAGTGCTGGATGAAGTGATGCGCTACGGCGGCAGCATCAGCGCCGAGCACGGCATCGGCCAGCTCAAGCGCCATGCCTTCCTGGCAACCAAGGCGCCGCTGGAGTTGCGGCTGATGCGAGAGATCAAGGCGGTATTCGATCCGGCCGGAATCATGAACCCCGGCAAGCTGCTCTGAGCGCTATCGCGCTGGCAAAAAAAACGCGCCGGGATTCGGCGCGTTTTCATTGCAGGCCAGCGATCAGATGCCGCGCGCCTGCTGCGAAGCCAGGATCGCGTGCGCGCCGCCCGGACGCTGCGTCAGGCTAGGGGAAGAGGGAAAGCCGTGCGGGCGCGATGGCGCATGCTCCAGCCAGTCCTTGACGCGGTTGGCGTCGGCAAAGCGCGACAGCTTGCCCGCCGAATCCAGGAACACCATCACCACATTGCGGCCCTGCACGCGCGCCTGCATCACCAGGCACTGGCCGGCTTCGGAGATAAAGCCGGTCTTCTGCAGGCCGATCTCCCAGTTGCCGCCGCGTACCAGGCGGTTGGTGCTGACATAGTGCTGCGTGCGGCCCAGCACGTTGACTTCATGCTCGGTCTGGGTCGAGAACTCGCGGATGGTCGGGTTGCGGTACGCGGCATTGACCATACGCACCAGGTCCATCGCGCTGGACACATTGCTGCTCGACAGGCCGCTCGAGTCGACGAAGTGGCTGTCGTTCATGCCCAGCTCGCGCGCCTTGCGGTTCATCGCCTGCACGAAAGCCGGCAGCCCGCCCGGATAATGGCGGCCCAGCGCCGAAGCGGCGCGGTTCTCGGACGACATCAGCGCCAGCAGCAGCAGTTCCTGGCGGGTCAGCTGCGTACCGAAGCGCAGGCGCGAACCGCTGTGCTTCTCGGTGTCGCGGTCTTCCTCGCTGATGGTCAGCACCTCGTCCATCGGCAGGCGCGCGTCCATCACCACCAGCGCGGTCATCAGCTTGGTGATCGAGGCGATCGGCAGTACCGCGGAGGCGTTCTTCTGGAACAGCACCTCGTTGGAGCCCTGGTCCATCACCAGCGCCACGCTGGAGCGCAGCGCGAGCGCGTCTTCCGTGTCGCGCAACCCCATCGCCTCGCCCAGCGACGGCTTGGCGGGCGTGAACACGGCGCGCACCGGCGCCGCGCGATGCGCGGCCACGACCTGGCGCTTGCCGTTTTTCAGCACGATCACCTTGCGGCCGGAACCGGCTTCCCTCTTGGCGACCTTGCCGCTGCGCGCCTTCGCGGTCACAGCCTTGGAAGCGGATTTTTTAGTGGCTTTAGCGGTAGTTGCCTGCTTTTTTGACGCTTTTTGCGTGCTTGCAGACTTGGTCGCAGCTTCAACGACGGGAGCTGTGACCATCGACACCGACACCAGCACCGCGGCGGCAACGGCGGACAAAGGCGTGGAGCCGAAGAATCTGGAAAAAATGGAATCAGACCGAAACATGATTCGTTCAGCGCATCAGGAATGGCGCTAGTGTAGGAAATTAAGAAATTGTTAGCAAGATTAAAGACTTACAGACGCTCCTTAAAGTTCGATTTGCAAACATTTCCACATGGTGGAAAAAGTTGACCACAGGTCACGTTCGCAAACGAACTGCATTCGCTCCGCCTTGCTTACCCCGTGTAACAATCGCGGCCAATGCGGCAATTCGCTCTCTATATCGGCAGCAATCGTTACACATTGATACAAACCTCTCTATGAGAGAAAACGCGCAAATCCGCTCACCGGCTCCCGTTCGGTGGCCAGGCGGTTTTCCGGTGCGTCCGGATCGGCAAACCCCAGCGACATGCCGCACACCACCATTTCCTCCGGCGGCAGCAGCAAGTGGCTGGCAATGATCTTGTGGAACTTCGTGAACGCCGCCTGCGGGCAGGTATCCAGCCCGCGCGCCCGCGCGGCAACCATGATGCTTTGCAGGAACATGCCGTAGTCGAGCCAGCTGCCCTGCTCCATGATGCGGTCGATGGTGAAGATAATTCCCACCGGTGCATCGAAAAAACGGAAGTTGCGCGCGTGCTGCTCATGCATGCGCGCCTTGTCCTCGCGGCTGATCTCAAGCAGGCCGTACAGGTCCCAGCCCACCTTGCGCCGCCGCGCCAGGTATGGGTTGGCCCATTCGCGGGGGTAGTATGGGTACTCCTCCAGGTACTTGCTGTCGCGCTCGGGGTCGTCGTAAGCGGCAAGGACATCCGCGCACAGCTTTGCCTTCGCTTCGCCCGACAGGACGTAGACCCGCCATGGCTGCGTATTGGTGCCGGAGGGGGCGCGGCTGGCGACGGCCAGGATGTCTTCCACGGTCTCGCGCGGCACGGGCGTATCGAGAAAGGCCCGCACCGAACGCCGTGTCAGGATCGCACGATCCACGCACGCCACGGCGTCCTCCGAACCCGGTTGCATCTCTAGGGACATCTTGTTCGTCTCCAATTGCCCCGCCCTCACCCTTGCGCGCCTGCGACCGCCAGCGGCAGCAGCGCCTCGCGCAGCGGCGCTGGCAGCGGTACCGGCCGGCGCGTGGCGCGATCGACATAGACGTGGATGAAATGCCCCTGCGCGGCGGCAACCTCGTTGTCGCCGCTGAACAGGCCCACCTCATAGCGCACGCTCGACGTGCCGAGCCTGGCGACGCGCAAGCCTGCGACCACGGTCTCCGGGAAGCTGAGCGACGAGAAGTAGTTGCACTGCGTCTCAATCACCAGCCCGATGGTCTTGCCCGACTCGAGATCGAGGGCACCCTGCCGGATCAGGTAGGTATTCACCACGGTGTCAAAATAACTGTAGTAGACAACGTTGTTAACGTGGCCATAGACATCGTTATCCATCCAACGCGTAGTGATCGGCTGGAAGTACGGATAGGCACTGCGCGGCTCGGCTTGTGGTTTCATGGGGCGAGGAAGCAACTGGGCAAGAACGGAAAGTGGAATCTGAGCGCGCCAGGGCAACCGTTGACGCGTTCGCAACTGCGATACGAACGCACCAGCACTACCGGCGAATGACCAGTGCCACGCCTAACGCCGCAAGCACCATGCCGGCGGCGGCGAGCGGCGGGAAGCGTTCGCCGAAGAGCAGCCAGGCCATCACGGCAGTGGTTGGCGGCGTCAGATACATGAGACTCGACACCTTGGTCGCGGCACCCTGACGGATCAGCAAGAACAGCAGCGAGATGGCGCCAATCGACAACGCCACCACCGACCACGCCAGCGCACCGATCATGGCGGCGGTCCACTGCACTTCGCGCGCCTCGAACAGGAACATGAACGGCAGGCAGGCCAGCGCGGCGGCGCCGAACTGGATCACGGATCCCATGCGCAGGTCGAACACCGGGCAGAAGCGCTTCTGGTAAACCGTGCCCACGGTAATGCTGAGCAGCGCCCCAACGGCCAGCGCCAGGCTTGCCGGCGTCAGCGCGGTGCCGAGCTTGTTGGCCACCACCAGCGCCACGCCGGCGATGCCCAGCAGCAGGCCCAGCCACTGGCGCCCGCTGATGCGCTCGCCCAGCCGCGCGGCGATCAGCGCGGTCAGGATCGGCTGCATGCCCGCGATCAGCGCCGACACGCCGGCCGGCATGCCGAGCTTGATCGCCGCCCACACGCCGCCGAGGTAGCCGGCCTGCAGCAGCAAGCCGGCCACGGCAAGATGGCCGACCATGCGCCAGTCGGTATGCGTCGTGCCCGCCGCGCGCGGCAACGGCACGCCAGCCAGCAGTACGAACGGCACCATCAGCACCAGCACACCGACAAAGCGCAGGAACAGGAATGTCATCGGCTCCGCATACGGCATGCCGTATTTGGCGACAATGAAGCCGGTGCTCCAGATCAGCACGAACAGCCATGGCATCGCCGCCACCCATGCCGTCTGGCGGGTGCCGGCGTGGGCCGCGCGGCCGGGTTCTGCCGCGGCGCTCATGACGCCACCGCCAGCGCGCCATGGCGGGCATGGAATTGCGCGGCCAGGCGCACGGTCTGCACATGGACAGCGACCGTGTCTTCGATCTGGTTGCCGTAGCCGCCGGCCATTGCCACCGCCACCGGCAGTCCGCGCGCCATGGCGGCATCGAACACCAGCTGGTCACGCCGCGCCAGGCCAGCGAAGGTCAGTTTGAGCCGCCCGAGCCGATCACCCTCGTGCGGATCGGCGCCGGCCAGGTAGATCAGCAAGTCGGGTGCGAAGCGGCTGAACAGCGTATCCAGCGCCGCCTGCAGCGCACCCGCATAGGCGTCGTCGTCACAGCCGTCCGGCAGCCCGACGTCGAGGTCACTGGCTTCCTTGCGGAACGGGTAATTCTTCTCGCCGTGCAGCGACAGCGTGAACACGGAGGAATCGCCTTGCAGGATCGACGCCGTGCCGTTGCCCTGGTGCACGTCGAGATCGACCACCGCCACGCGGCGCACGTCGCCGTCGCGCTGCAGCACGCGCGCCGCAATGGCAGCGTCGTTGAACACGCAGAAGCCGCCACCCTTGTCGGCATATGCGTGATGCGTGCCGCCGGCGAGGTTCACGGCAACGCCTTCGCGCAAGGCCGCCCGGCACGCCTCGATGGTGGCGCCGGCGGAGCGCCGCGAGCGCTCGACCATGGCTTCGGACCACGGGAAACCGATTTCGCGCTGGCGGGCTGCATCCAGCGTGCCAGCGGAAGCTGCCTGGACGTATTCCGGCGTATGCGCCAGCAACAGCGCATCGTCGCCGGCGCGCGGCGCCTCGGCCAGGTGCAAGCCAGGAATCTGGGCTGCGACCGTGTCACGCAGCATGCTGTACTTGCGCATCGGGAAACGGTGTCCCGGCGGCAGCGGCAACACGAAATGGTCGGCGTAGAAGGCAAGCATGGGATCGGCCTGTGCGGTTCTGTTCACGTCTTGTCGGTTTCGCAGGCGGCGGCCAGCCGTACAGCGAGACAATCCGCGATGGTAGCACCGCTCACCGCACCTCGCCCCTGCAAAAATGGCTGCTGCGGCACAAAACCAGGACACTCGCCGCAATCTTCTTGTGCAACGCACAAAATGCGCTTGACATTAAACCCGGCTCCCCTAAAATTGAAATTGTTGCGGCGCATCAAAGCATCGGGCGCGGCACACAACCACCCACACACGCCTGGGCTGGCCGAAGCGGGACACACCGTCACGGCCCTGACATCTAGGCGGCTTAATTTTGCTTGACCTTGAAGTTCACCACTGGAGACCAGCAATGATCCTGACCCCGGAACAAGTCGCAGCAGCACAAAAAGCAAACCTGGAAACGCTGTTCGGCCTGACTACCAAGGCATTTGAAGGCGTCGAAAAGCTTGTCGAACTGAACCTGCAGGTCGTGAAGACCACCTTCGCTGAAAACGTGGAAAACGCCAAGAAGGCACTGTCGGCCAAGGACGCACAGGAACTGCTGGCCCTGCAGGCCGCAGCCGTGCAGCCGGTCGCCGAGAAGACCCTGGCTTACACCCGTCACCTGTATGAAATCGCCTCGGAAACCCAGAGCGAGTTCACCAAGGTGGCCGAAGCCCAACTGGCCGAAGGCTCGAAGAACGTGCAGGCGCTGGTCGAGAACTTCGCCAAGAACGCCCCGGCCGGTTCGGAATCGACCGTGGCCATCGTGAAGTCGGCAATTTCGGCTGCCAACAACGCCTATGAGTCGGTGCAGAAGGCGACCAAGCAAGCCGTGGAAATCGCTGAAACCAACTTCCAGGCCGCTGCTTCCGCCGCCACCAAGGCTGCCCAGCAAGCCAGCGCCACGGCCCGTACGGCTACGGCTACGGCTACGGCGAAGAAGGCTACTGTTGCCTGATAGCTGTTTGCCTTGACGATGGACCGGCTCCGGCCGGTCCGTTGGCAAAGCGCATCGATGCGGAATCTTGCCGGTGCGTTTTGCCAACGATGACGGTGGTGTCCCGACCGAGGATAGCGGCACTGCCAAGTCTGCCGATGTCTCCTCGGTACCGCGGTCTCCTTGTCCAAAGGTATCGTTAAAGCCTGGCCTGCAAAGGCCGGGCTTTTTTTTGCCCGCATCCCCGCTTGTGTAGCGCCCTGCCCTGCTGGCTCCATAAGTAGTCGGGTTTGGTTTTTGGCGGTTAATTGCATTATTAAGGCAAAAAAGAACCCGCCTGCCGGCGGGTTCTGCGCTTGCGGAGGGGAAACTCAGCGCTTGCGCGGCGGCGGCACGTCGGTACACGTGCCTTCGTAGATCTCCGCCGCCATGCCGATCGATTCGCCCAGCGTCGGGTGCGGGTGGATGGTCTTGCCGATATCCACCGCATCGGCGCCCATCTCGATCGCCAGGCACACTTCGCTGATCAGGTCGCCGGCATGCGTACCAACGATACCGCCGCCGATCACGCGATGCGATTCCTCGTCGAAGATCAGCTTGGTAAAGCCCTCGTCGCGGCCGTTGGCGATGGCGCGGCCCGAAGCGGCCCATGGGAACACACCCTTGCTGTACTTGATGCCTTGCGCCTTGCACTCGTCTTCGGTCAGGCCCGCCCAGGCCACTTCCGGATCGGTAAAGGCCACCGACGGGATCTGCTTGGCATCGAAGAACGCCTTCTCGCCGTGCGCGGCTTCCGCGGCCACATGGGCTTCGTGCACCGCCTTGTGCGCCAGCATCGGCTGGCCCACGACGTCGCCGATCGCAAAGATATGCGGCACGTTGGTGCGCATCTGCTTGTCGACGTTGATAAAGCCACGGTCGGTCACGGCCACGCCGGCCTTCTCGGCGCTGATGCGCTTGCCGTTGGGCGAGCGGCCCACCGACACCAGCACCAGGTCGTAGCGTTGCGGCTCGGCCGGGGCCTGATCGCCCTCGAACCTGACATAGATGCCGTCCGGCTTGGCTTCCACCCCGACCGTCTTGGTCTTCAGCATGACCTTGCCGAAGCGGTCCTTGTTCTTCTTTTCCCAGACCTTGACCAGGTCGCGGTCCGCGCCGTTCATCAGGCCGTCGAGCATTTCGACAACATCGATGTCCGCGCCCAGCGTGCTGTACACCGTGGCCATTTCCAGCCCGATGATGCCGCCGCCGATGACCAGCATCTTGTTGGGCACTTCCGGCAGCTCGAGCGCGCCGGTCGAGTCGACGATGCGCGGGTCTTCCGGGATAAAGGGCAGCTTCACCGCCTGGCTGCCGGCGGCGATGATGGCCTTCTCGAAGCGGATCACGGTCTTCTTGCCGGTGCTCCGCTTGCCCTCGCCCTCGGTCAGCTCGACTTCCATGTGGTGCGGATCGAGGAAGTTGCCGATGCCGCGCACCACCTGCACCTTGCGCGCCTTGGCCATGCCGGCCAGGCCGCCGGTCAGCTTGCCGACCACCTGGTTCTTGTAGTGGCGCAGGCCGTCGAGGTCGATCTTGGCTTCGCCGAAGAGGATGCCGTGGGCGGCCAGCGCCTTGGCTTCGTCGATCACGGCGGCGTTGTGCAGAAGCGCCTTGGAGGGAATGCAGCCCACGTTCAGGCAGACACCGCCAAGCGTGCTGTAGCGTTCGACCAGCACGGTGTTCATGCCCAGGTCGGCGGCGCGGAAGGCGGCCGAATAGCCGCCGGGGCCGGCGCCCAGCACCAGCATTTCGCACTGGATATCGGCACCGCCGCTATGTGTTGCGGCGGCCGGCGCAGCGCCCGGTGCCGCGGCAGCCGGCGCAGGAGCCGCGGCCGGAGCCGGAGCTTGCGCGGGCGCCGGTGCAGCGGCGGCCTGGGCCTCCACGGTGCAGATCACCGCGCCCTGGCCGACCTTGTCGCCCACCTTGACCTTGACCTCCACGACCTTGCCGGCGACCGACGACGGCACATCCATGCTCGCCTTGTCGGACTCCAGCACGATCAGGGACTGTTCGGTCTCGACCGTATCGCCGGCCTTGACCAGCACCTCGATCACTTCCACCGCGTCGAAATCGCCGATATCCGGCACCTTGACTTCGATCACACTCATATTTGCTCCTCAATACGCGCCCGCCTCTCGGCTTCAGGGCGCGCCGTCGTTGTTGGTTGCCGCATCCGCCGCCGGCGCTGCGCCATTATCTGCTTCGTGCAGCCGCACCGTATGGACCTCGATCGGCCCCGATGAGCTCTTGTCGAACTCCACGCCCGCATCAACGCCGATGCGCGCGATCTCGCCCGCATCCAGGTCCGGCCGGTCATACACCGCATGCATCGCGCCCAGCGCGTAATTGCGGCCCGAGCCAATGCCCCAGAAACGGTCGAACGCAAACACCTCGCGATACGAATAGACGCCGAAGATGCCGGCCGGATTGGCGATCAGGCATACGATCTGCGACGACTCGTAGGGATCGTCCTCGTCTTCCTTGGTGTTGACGAAGTAGTCCGTCTTCAGCTTCTCGTGCACCTTCAGGAAGGTGCGGAACACATCGTCGCGCGACCCCAGGCGGCACTCCTCGCCCAGGCCCGCCAGCAGCGTGCGCATGACCGGGAAGTGCGCGGTCGTCCCGGCCAGCGCGATAAAGCCCTCGCCGACCGGGAAGACCTTCTGGTTGCGCTCATACGCGCGCGACAGCCGCGTATCGCCGAAGGTGACCAGCGCGTCCGCCGCGATCGCCACCTCGGCGCCCTTCTTGACGACAACACAGGTAGTCATGGCTCGCTCCTCAACTCAGGTGCTGGCCTTTCGCGCACCGGCAAAGCCGGTGTGCGTTGCGGCGGCTTCAAAATGAAGCGAAGCGGTTCTGGCCAGGCGCGCGGCCGCAGACAGTACACGTGGTACGGCAAGGCCGCGCAAGGACGCCAGAATCATTGTTAAGCGGCCGCCTTACAGCAGGATGCGGCGGAAGTCGGCCAGCAGTTGCGCGAAGTACGTATTGAAGCGTGCGGCCTCGGCGCCGTCGATGACACGGTGATCCCACGACAGCGACAGCGGCAGCGTCAGGCGCGGCGCAAACTGCCCACCGTTGACATTCGGGTCCCACACCGGCTTCTGGAACGACTTGCACACGCCCATGATGGCCACTTCCGGCGCGTTGATGATCGGCGTGAAGTACGTGCCGCCCAGGCCGCCCAGCGATGAAATCGAGAAGCAGCCGCCCTGCATCTGGTCCGGCTTGAGCTTGCCGTCGCGCGCCAGCTTGGCCAGCTCGCTCATTTCCTGGCTGATCTCCAGCACGCCCTTCTTGTCGGCGTCCTTGATCACCGGCACGACCAGGCCGTTCGGGGTGTCGGCGGCGAAACCGATGTTGAAGTACTTCTTCAGCACCAGATTGTCACCGTCGAGCGACGCATTGAAGTTCGGGAACTTCTTCAGCGCCGCGACCGTGGCCTTGATCATGAAGGCCAGCATGGTCACCTTGATGCCGGACTTCTCGTTTTCCTTGTTCAGCTGCACGCGGAAAGCTTCCAGCTCGGTGATGTCCGCTTCGTCATGGTTGGTAACGTGCGGGATCATGACCCAGTTGCGGTGCAGGTTGGCACCGGAAATCTTCTTGATGCGCGACAGGGCCTTGCTTTCGACCTCGCCAAAGCGGGTGAAATCGACCTTCGGCCACGGCAGCAGGCCGAGCTCGCCACCGCCGCCGCCAGCCGCGGCAGCCTGTGTCGGCGCGGCGGTCTGGCCGGTCATCACGCCCTTGACGTAGTTCTGCACGTCCTCCTGGGTGATGCGGCCCTTGGGGCCGGTGCCGGCCACGCGCGTCACATCGACGCCCAGCTCGCGCGCGAACTTGCGCACCGACGGGCTGGCGTGGGCGGCCTTGCCGCTCACGCCAGAGACGGCCGGCGCGGCGGCAGCCGCTGCTGCCGGAGCCGGGGCAACAGCGGGTGCGGGTGCCGGGGCGGGCGCGCTGGCAGCGGCCGGTGCCGGAGCCGCCGCGGCAGCAGGCGCCGGTGCAGCAGCAGCGCCGGCGCCTTCCAGGATCAGCAGCAGCGTGCCTTCGGACACGTTGTCGCCAACCTTAACCTTGACTTCCTTGACCACGCCGCCCTGCGGCGAAGGCACGTCCATGGTGGCCTTGTCCGACTCCAGCGTCACCAGCGCGTCTTCGGCGTTGATGGTGTCGCCTGGCTTGACGTGGACTTCGATGACCGGCACGGCATCGTAGTCGCCGATATCGGGCACCTTGACTTCGATGGTGCCGCCACCGCTCGCGGCAGGAGCCGCTGCGGGAGCTGCTGCCGGCGCGGGTGCGGGTGCGGGAGCTGCAGCGACCGGCGCCGGAGCTGCGGCCGCGTCGGGCGGTGCTGCGGAAGCCTCGTTGGCCGCTTCCAGCATTACCAGCACCGAGCCTTCGGACACGTTGTCGCCTACCTTGATGCGGACGTCCTTGACCACGCCGGCCTGCGGCGAGGGCACGTCCATGGTGGCCTTGTCCGATTCCAGCGTCACCAGCGCGTCTTCCGCGTTGATGCTGTCGCCGGGTTTCACATGCACTTCGATGACGGGGACGGCGTCATAGTCGCCGATATCCGGCACCTTGATTTCAATTGCTTGACTCATTCAGTGTCTCCTGGGCAGGCCGGCGCGCACGACATCCGCAAGCGGCGAGATTACCTTCGCCGCCCGCTTCTGTCACGCCGCCGTGCCGCAAGGCGCCAGCCGGCGGTTTGCCGGGGCGCCCGCGGCACGGCGTAGCCGTACTGCGGGGGTGGGTGCAGGCTGCCGGATCAGACCGACATCGGGTTGGGCTTGCTCGGGTCGAGGTTGTACTTCTTGATGGCCTCGGCCACCTTGTCGCGGCTGATGGCGCCCTCGTCGGCCAGCGCCTTGAGCGCGGCCAGCGTGACCCAGTGGCGATCCACTTCAAAGAAGTGGCGCAGCTTCTCGCGGGTATCCGAGCGGCCGAAGCCATCGGTGCCCAGCACCACGTAGCGGCGCGGCACGAACGGGCGGATCTGCTCGGCGAAGGCGCGCACGTAGTCGGTCGATGCAATCACCGGACCGCGGACCGACTTGAGCTTCTGCGTGACAAAGGCTTCGCGCTGGGTTTCCGCCGGGTGCAGCAGGTTGAAGCGCTCGGCGGCCTGGCCTTCGCGGGCCAGCTCGGTGAAGCTCGGGCAGCTCCACAGGTCGGACTCGACGCCCCAGTCCTTCTTCAGCAGTTCGGCGGCGGCGACCACCTCGCGGAAGATCGTGC
>NZ_JBIVHB010000033.1:0-45728 GCF_044748965.1 Cupriavidus sp. NPDC089707 | reverse complement strand
TTGGCGATGCCGCCGCCGACGACCAGGTTGTCGACCTTGTCGGCCAGCGACTTCAGGATGGTCAGCTTGGTCGAGACCTTGGAGCCGGCCACGATGGCCACCAGCGGACGGGCCGGCTGGCCCAGGGCCTTGCCCAGCGCGTCGATCTCGGCGGCCAGCAGCGGGCCGGCGCAGGCGATCGGGGCATACCGGGCGATGCCATGGGTGGTGGCCTCGGCGCGATGCGCGGTGCCAAACGCATCGTTGACGTAGATGTCGCACAGCGCAGCCATCTTCTGCGCCAGCTCGTCGCTGTTCTTCTTCTCGCCCTTGTTCACGCGGCAGTTTTCCAGCAGCACCACCTGTCCGGGCGGCACCCGGAAGCCGCCCGCGGTCCAGCCGGACAGCAGCGGCACCTGCCGGCCCAGCAGCTCCGACAGGCGGCGGCCCACCGGCGCCAGGCTGTGACGCGGGTCCGGCTGCCCTTCCTCGGGACGGCCGAGGTGCGAGGTGACCATCACCGCGGCCCCCGCCTGCAGGCAGGCCGCGATCGCGGGCACGGAAGCACGGATGCGGGTATCGTCGGTGATCTGGCCCGCATGATCCTGCGGGACGTTGAGATCGGCGCGGATAAAGACCCGCTTCCCGGCCAGCCCGCCGGCGGCGAGCAACGCGGCCAGCGTGTGCGGCGCCGTGGGCTTCGGTTGCGCGTCCGTAGCATGGGAAATGCTCATCGTGGCCACCCTTCAGCGTGCGTTGGCCAGCGCCACCGCGGTATCCAGCATGCGGTTGGAGAAGCCCCATTCGTTGTCGTACCAGGCCGAGACCTTGACCAGCGTGCCGTTGACCCGGGTCAGCGTGGCGTCGAAGGTGGACGAGGCCGGGCTGTGGTTGAAGTCCACCGAGACCAGCGGCGCGGTGTTGTAGTCCAGGATGCCCTTGAGTTCCGCCTCGGCCGCGCTCTTCAGGATGCCGTTGACTTCATCCACGGTGGTCGGCCGCGCCGCCACGAAGGTCAGATCGACCAGCGACACATTGATGGTAGGCACGCGCACGGCAAAGCCGTCCAGGCGGCCATCCAGCTCGGGCAGCACCAGTCCCACCGCGGCGGCCGCGCCGGTCCTGGTCGGGATCATCGACATGGTGGCCGAGCGCGCGCGGCGCAGGTCCTCGTGGTAGACGTCAGTCAGCACCTGGTCGTTGGTGTACGAATGCACCGTGGTCATCAGCCCGTTCACCAGGCCCAGCTTTTCGTGCAGCGGCTTGACCAGCGGCGCCAGGCAGTTGGTGGTGCACGAGGCGTTGGAGATCACCGTGTCGGTGGCCTTCAGCACGCCGTGGTTCACGCCATAGACGATGGTGGCGTCCACGTCCTTGCCGCCCGGGGCGGAGATGATCACCTTCTTCGCGCCTGCCTTCAGGTGGGCCGCTGCCTTCTCCTTGCTGGTGAACAGCCCGGTGCACTCCATCACCACGTCCACGCCCAGCTCGGCCCACGGCAGCTCCACCGGCTTGCGCTGCGCCACGACGCGGATCCGGTCGCCGTTGACGCGGAAGGCATCGCCGTCGACCGAGACCTCGCCCGGGAAGCGGCCATGGACGGTGTCGTAGCGGGTCAGGTGGGCGTTGGTGTCGGCATTGCCGAGGTCGTTGATGGCGACGATCTCGAGGTCGTGGCGCTTGCCGCCTTCGTAGTGGGCGCGCAGCACGTTGCGCCCGATGCGCCCGTAGCCGTTGATGGCAACCTTGATGGTCATGATGTCTCCGTTTCCTTGTCTTGGTATCTTTGCCGGCCTGGGCCGGGCTCAGGTGGCGAATCTCAGGCGGCGGGTCTCAGGCGGCGGGTGCCAGCCACGCCGGTGTCAGCAGCGCTGGCAATGCCTCCATCGAGTCGATCAGCGCATCCGCGCCCAGTGCCGCGGGCCCGCCGGGGCCGGCGTAGCCGTAGCGCACCAGGCAGACCGGCATGCCGGCCGCGCGCGCCGCGGCCACGTCCACCGGCGAATCGCCAACCAGCACGCCTTGCGCCGCATCGACATCGAGCAGCCGGCAGGCATGCCGCAGCGGTGCGGGGTGCGGTTTCATCTGCGCGATCGAATCGCCGGCTACCAGCACCTCCAGGTACGACGCCAGGCCGGTCATGGCCAGCAGCGGCGCCGCCAGCGCGCGCGGCTTGTTGGTGACGCAAGCCACGCGGTAGCCCTCGCGCCTGAGCGCTGCCAGGCCCGCTTCCACGCCCGGGAATACCGAACCCAGGCGGCCATTGGTGTCGTCATAGTGGCGATGGAACAGCGCCTCGGCGTCGGCGGCCTCCACCCGGGGCGCCAGCTGCGCGGTCTCAAGCACGCGCCGCACCAGGTTGGGCACGCCACGGCCGATGAAGCCGGCCACGATATCGAACGGCAGCGGCGCGCTGTCGAGGTCGGCGAGCATGCGGTTGGCGGCCTCGACGATGTCCGGGGCGCTGTCCACCAGCGTACCGTCCAGGTCGATCAGCACTGCGGCGCACGGCAGGGAGCAAGGCAGGGACTCGGTAGTCATGACTTGTCCTCCAGCAAGGCACGCGCGGCGGCCGCGACGTGTTCCGGGGTCAGGCCGAAGTGCCGGTACAGCGCCTCCGCCGGGGCGGATTCGCCGAAGGTGTCGAGGCCCAGCGTTACGCCGCCCTCGCCCACCACGCCCCGCCAGAACCAGGTGGCGCCCGCCTCCACGCTGACGCGCGGCACGCCCGGCGGCAGCACCGCGTCGCGGTAGGCCGCGTCTTGCGCGTAGAACAGCTCCACGCACGGCATCGACACCACGCGCGCGGCGATACCAGCGTCGGCCAGTTCCTGCGCGGCGCGCACTGCGATCTCCACTTCGGAGCCGGTGGCCACCAGCACCACGCGCGGCGCCGCGTTATCGCGCAAGACGTAGCCGCCGCGCGCAATCTCCGCGCGCCGGGCGGCATCGCGCTCGAACGGCGTCAGCGCCTGCCGCGACAGGACCAGGCAGGTCGGGCCGTGCTCCCGCTGCAGCGCGGCCTGCCAGGCGTAGGCGGTTTCGGCACCGTCGCACGGACGCCAGACCCGGTTGTTGGGGATCAGCCTCAGGCTCGCGGCGTGCTCGACCGGCTGGTGGGTGGGGCCGTCCTCGCCCAGGCCGATCGAATCGTGCGTCAGCACGTGGATCACGCGCAGCCGCATCAGCGCGGCCATGCGGATGGCATTGCGCGAGTAGTCCGAGAACGTCATGAAGGTGCCGCCGTAGGGAATCAGCCCGCCGTGCAGCGCCACGCCGTTCATCACCGCCGCCATGCCGAACTCGCGCACGCCGTAGCTGACATAGTTGCCGTGCCCTTCATGGTTGACCCAGACCGAAGCCTTCACATCGGTCAGGTTGGAACCGGTGAGGTCGGCCGAGCCGCCCAGCAGTTCCGGAACGGCCGGCGCCAGCGCTTCCAGGCAGAGTTGCGAGGCCTTGCGCGTGGCGATCTTGCCTTGCAGTGGCGAGGGGGCGTCCAGCTGCGCCATCAGTGCCGCATCGAAGCCTTCCGATAACCGGCCATCGATGCGGCGCAGGAACTCCTCGGCCAGTTCGGGATGCGCGGCGCGATAGGCAGCGAAGCGCGCTTCCCATTGGGCCTCCCGCGCCGCGCCCTGGGTGCGTGCGTCCCAGGCGTCGGCCACGTCCGGCGGCACGGTAAAGGGCTCGGCCTCCCAGCCCAGCGCCTCGCGCATGGCGGCGATCTCCGCCGCGCCCAGCGGTGCGCCATGCACATCGTGCCCGCCCGCCTTGGCCGGGGCGCCCTGGCCGATCACGGTGCGGCAGCAGATCAGCGTGGGCCGGCGGCGCTCGGCCCGGGCCGCGTGCAGCGCCGCGTCGACGGCGTGCGCATCATGCCCGTCGACGCCGGCGATCACATGCCACCCGTACGCGGCAAAGCGCTTCGGCGTGTCATCGGCAAACCAGCCGGCGACGTCGCCGTCGATGGAGATGCCGTTGTCGTCGTACAGGCAGATCAGCTTGCCCAGCCCGAGCGTGCCCGCCAGCGAGCAGGCCTCGTGGCTGAGGCCCTCCATCAGGCAGCCATCGCCCAGGAAGACATAAGTGTGGTGGTCGACGATGTCGAAGCCGGGCCGGTTGAAGGTGGCGGCCAGCAGCTTCTCCGCCAGCGCCATGCCGACGGCATTGGCCAGGCCCTGGCCCAGCGGCCCGGTGGTGGTCTCCACGCCCGGCGTCACGCCGATTTCCGGATGCCCCGGCGTGGCCGCGTGCAGCTGGCGGAACTGGCCCAGCTGCGACATCGGCAGGTCGTAGCCGGTCAGGTGCAGCAGCGCATACTGCAGCATGGAAGCATGGCCGTTGGACAGCACGAAGCGGTCGCGGTCAGGCCAGGCCGGATTGGCCGGGTTGTGGCGCAGGTGGCGCCGCCACAGCGCCTCGGCCATCTCGGCCATGCCCATGGGCGCGCCGGGGTGGCCTGATCTGGCCTGTTCCACCGCGTCGGCGGCCAGGAAGCGCAGCGCGTTGGCGCAGCGGGCCGCGGAGTCGATGCGTTCGGGTGCGTTCATGTCTGGTGTCCTTGTCTGTTCCCTGCCTGCTCAGCGGTTGTTACAGGGCGGCGCGCTTGCGTCGCTCCATCATGCGCAGCACAAAGGGCGTGAAGATCAGCTGCATGGCCAGTTCCATCTTCCCGCCCGGCACCACGATGGTATTGGCGCGCGACATGAACGAGTCGTGGATCATGCTCAGCAGGTACTGGAAGTCGATGCCCTTCGGGTTGGCGAAGCGGATCACCACCATGCTTTCGTCCGGCGCGGGGATCTCGCGCGAGATAAAGGGGTTGGAGGTATCCACGCACGGCACGCGCTGGAAATTCACATGAGTGCGCGAAAACTGCGGGCAGATGTAGTTCACGTAGTCCGGCATGCGGCGCAGGATGGTGTCGGTCACCGCCTCGGTGGAGTAGCCGCGCTGCTTCTTGTCGCGCCAGAGCTTCTGGATCCATTCCAGGTTGATGACCGGCACCACCCCGATCAGCAGGTTGGGATACTGGGCGACGTTGATTTCGTCGGTGACCACGCCGCCGTGCAGGCCCTCATAGAAGAGCAGATCGGTATCATCGGGCAACGGCTCCCACTCGGTGAAGGTCCCTGGCTCCTGCCCGAACGGGGCGGCCTCTTCCGCGCTGTGCAGGTAGTGCCGGTGCATGCCGGTGCCGGATTCCGCATAGGCGCGGAACAGGTTTTCCAGGTCGCCGAACAGGTTGTTCTCCGGGCCGAAGTGGCTGAAGTTCATGTTGCCGGTGCGCTCGGCCTCGGCCATCTTGACCTTCATCTCGGCACGGTTATGCCGGTGGAAGCTGTCGCCTTCGATCACGACTGACTTCACGCCTTCGCGGCGGAAAATATTCTCGAAGGTACGGGTCACCGACGTGGTGCCGGCGCCGGAGGAGCCGGTAATGGCGATGATGGGATAGCGTTCTGACATGGCCGTGCACCTCAGGCAGACGCGCGAAACAGGCTGCGCTCGTTGAACAGGGGATTGGGAAGGTCGGGATCGGACTGGTTGGCGTGGTAGTCCTCGATCCGCTCCACTTCATTGCGCGAACCGAAGATCACGCCGATGCGCTGGTGCAGCCCGCCCGGCGCCACCGCCATCAGCGGCTGCCGGCCGGTGCTGGCGCGCCCGCCGGCCTGCTCCATCAGGAAGGCGATCGGGTTGGCCTCGTAGAGCAGGCGCAGGCGGCCCGGCCTGGCCGGGTCCTTGGTATCGCGCGGGTACATGAAGACGCCGCCGCGCATCAGGATGCGGTGCGCCTCGGCCACCATCGACGCAATCCAGCGCATGTTGAAATCCTTGCCGCGCGGGCCGCTCTTGCCGGCCATGCACTCGGAGATGTAGCGCTGCACCGGCGCCTCCCAGAAGCGGCTGTTGGAGGCATTGATGGCAAATTCCTGGGTATCGGCGGGCACGCGCAGGCCGGGGTGCGTCAGGAAGAATTCGCCCAGGTTCGGATCGAGGGTGAAGCCGTTGACGCCGTTGCCCACGGTCAGCACCAGCATGGTGGTGGGGCCGTAGAGCGCGTAACCGGCCGCGACCTGGGCCGTTCCAGGCTGCAGGAAGTCCTGCTCCGCCACGGTGTCCGCGTCTTCGGGAGCGCGCAGCACCGAGAAGATGCTGCCCACAGATACGTTGACATCGATATTCGATGAACCATCGAGCGGGTCGAACACCAGCAGGTACTTGCCGCGCGGGTAGCACGCTGGGATCTGGTATGGCACCTCCATTTCCTCCGACGCCATCCCGGCCAGGTAGCCGGCCCACTCGTTGACGCGCAGGAAAGCCTCGTTGCTCAGCACATCCAGCTTCTGCTGGATCTCGCCCTGCACGTTGATGGCGGCCCCGTTGCCGTCCGCGTTCCCATCGGCGCTGCCGGCACGGCCGTGCAGGCCGCCCAGCGCGCCGAATGCCACCGCGCGCGCGATCTCCTTGCAGGCCATGGCCACATTGAGGATCAGGCCGTTGAAGCCGCCGCCGGCCTCCGGGTAGCGGCGGCGCTCCTCGATCAGGAACTGCGTCAGGGTCATCCTCTGGACGTCGGGCATGACAGGTCTCCTCTTCATTTGCTGTGTGTTCTTGTATGGCGCCGGCGCGGGCTAGGTGAACGTCGCAGCCTCGCGCAGGCGGCGCAGGACGCCGCGGTAGCCGCCGCCCGCATCCGGCGCGCCAAACACGGCGCTGCCGGCAACGAAGGTGTCGGCGCCCGCACGGGCGATCTGCGCGATGTTGTCGGCCTTGACGCCGCCGTCGATCTCCAGCCAGACCGCTCGCCCGCCGGCTTCCATTTGCCGGTCGATGCGCGCGCGCACCTGGCGCAGCTTGTCCAGCACGCCGGGGATGAACGCCTGGCCACCGAAGCCGGGGTTCACGCTCATCAGCAGCACCAGGTCGAGCTGGTCGAGCGTGTGATCAAGCCAGCCCAGCGGCGTGGCCGGGTTCAGCACCAGGCCGGCCTTGCAGCCGTGATCATGGATCAGGCCGATAGTGCGGTCCACGTGCCGGCTCGCCTCCGGATGGAAGCTGATGATGCCTGCGCCCGCCTTGGCGAACATGGGGATCAGCGCATCGACCGGCTCCACCATCAGGTGCACGTCGATGGGGATGGACACATGCGGCCGGATCGCCTCGCACACCAGCGGCCCGATGGTCAGGTTCGGCACGTAGTGGTTGTCCATCACGTCGAAGTGCACCAGGTCCGCGCCCGCTGCCTCGATCGCGCGCACCTCTTCGCCCAGCCGGGCAAAATCCGCCGACAGGATGGACGGCGCGAGGCGGACGGCATGTTGGTCGGTGGCGTGCATGTCAGGCTGCCTCGAACAGGGTGCCGCGATGCCAGTTGCGCAGCGCGCCCAGGTCAGCCCAGCGCTGCGCCGCACCGGGCAATTGCTGTGGCAGCGGCTGCGCCGGATCGCCCAGGTGGGGCAGCACCAGCAGCGCGCCGTCGAAGCGGTCATGCGCGGTGTAGGCGGTAGGCGTGATCACGGTGGCAATGCCGGCCGCCTGCGCGGCGCGCAGCCCGTTCTCGGAATCCTCGATCGCCAGGCAATCCCCGGCTTCCAGGCCGAGGCGTTCCAGCACGGCCAGATAGACATCCGGGGCCGGCTTCTTGATGGCAGTGGTGCCGGCGTCGCCGATGGCGGCGAAGCGCTCGCGCCAGCGCTGGCCCAGCGGCACCTGCAGCAGCGCATCGAGATTGGCCGGCGTGGTAGTGGTGGCAATGGCGACGGGCACGCCGGCATTGCCGGCCTCGTCGATCAGCCGGGCAATGCCCGGGCGCAGCGGCAGCTGGCCGCTGCCGACACGATCGGCGTAGTGGCGCGTCTTGATGGCATGCACGGCGTCGATGGTCTCCCTGACCTTGCAGCCGCGGGCCTCTTCCGGATCGACCATGCGCCAGTAGTGCAGCAGCCGCTCCTTGCCGCCGGCCACCTTGAGCAGGCGCGTGTAGAGCGCCTCGTCCCAGCACCAGTCGAGGCCGACCTCGGCAAAGGCGGCATTGAAGGCCTGCAAGTGGGCGGTCTCGGTATCGGCAAGCGTGCCGTCGACATCGAAAATCAGGGCTTTCATGGCTTACTCCGCAGCCGAGGGCTGCGAGAACACACGGCTGGCGCGCAGGTCCCCGGCCGTGATGGTGGTCAGGGCACGGTCATCCACCACCGTGCCGGGATCGTCGAGCAGCCGCGACGCATGGCGCAGCCGCGCGCGGTCCAGCGCGTTGCGCACGCTGCGGGCATTGGCGAAATGCGGCTGCGCCATGCGCCGGGCCAGGTAGTCGGCGAACACGGCGCGGCTCTCGTCGTCGAAGTGGTATTGCATCTCGGCCAGCATCAGGTCGGCGATCTGGCGCAACTCCTCGAGCTGGTAGTCGGGGAAGTCGATATGGTGGGCAACGCGCGACGACATGCCCGGGTTCGATTCGAAGAACCGGTCCATGCGGTCCTTGTAGCCGGCCAGGATCACCACCAGGTCTTCGCGGTTGTTCTCCATCACCTGCAGCAGGATCTCGATGGCCTCCTGGCCGTAGTCGCGCTCGTTCTCCGGCCGGTAGAGGTAGTAGGCCTCGTCGATGAAAAGCACGCCGCCCATGGCCTTCTTCAGGATCTCCTTGGTCTTGGGCGCGGTATGGCCGATGTACTGGCCGACCAGGTCGTCACGGGTCACGGCCACCAGGTGCCCGCGGCGCACGTAGCCGAGCTGGTGCAGGATCTGCGCCATGCGCAGGGCCACGGTGGTCTTGCCGGTGCCGGGATTGCCGGTGAAGCACATATGCAGGCTGGGCGCGCCCGCGCTGAAGCCGCGCGCGGCGCGCAGCTTGTCGACCAGCAGCAAGGCGGCAACGTCGCGGATGCGCGCTTTCACCGGTTTCAGCCCGATCAGCTCGCGATCGAGCTCGGCCAGCAGTTCGGTGATGCCGGAGCTCGCTAGCGACTCGGCCAGCGATCCGGCGCGCGATCCGGTCAAGGCAGCGGGCTGCTGCAGCGGTGCGGTCGTTTCAGGTGCGGACATGGCAGGCTCCGTGAGTGACGTGAATTCCGGGCGCAACTTCCCCGGCGCGTCGCCTGGCGGCGGCTCGCCCATGGGATGGCACAGTGTGGAAATCGCCGGCGGGCAGCGCGTGGCAACGCTACGCGCCGGCCCGGTCGGCGCCGATCAGTAGCGGCTGCTCAGTAGCGGCTACCTTCGGGCCGCGCCTGCACGGCGTAGCTCTCGATCGAGTAGCGCATGGTGCGGCCCGGCTCCTCTTGCCGCACCAGGCGGAAGCCCGGTTCGTCAGCGGGACGATTGACGATGAACGACATCACCACCGACTCCACCGTATGCGTCGAATCGAAGGCCGTGACGCGGATGTAGTGATTGGGAAACGTGGCGCGTGCGTTGTTGATTTCCATCAGGATGCCGGCGGCATCGCGCAGGTCGAACATCGGCAACCCGAACATGTCCCAGTACGTGTTGCGCGGGTGCGGGTCGTCGGTGTATTCGATGCCGACCGCCCAGCCCTTGCCCAGGCAGTATTCGAGCTGGCTGGTGATCTGCTCGTCGGTCAGTTCGGGCAGGAAAGAGAAAGTGCCTTGAGTGATGCGCATGATGTCCTCTCGTTCTGTGGGTTCAGGGGCTCGGGGGCTCAGGCCACCGATGCGGTGGGCACGAAGTCCGAGGTATCGGTCGGCGTGTAGTTGAAGGTGATGTCGCCCCAGGTATCGAGCGCCGCCCGCAGCGGTGCACACCAGCGCGCCGCATCGCGCAGGATCTCCGGCCCTTCGTTGAGGATGTCGCGCCCTTCGTTGCGCGCCAGCACCATCGCTTCAAGCGCCACGCGGTTGGCCGTCGCGCCCGCCTGGATCCCTTGCGGGTGGCCGATCGTGCCGCCGCCGAACTGCAGCACCACGTCGTCGCCGAAGAGATGGATCAACTGGTGCATCTGGCCGGCGTGGATGCCGCCCGAGGCCACCGGCATCACCTTGCGCAGCGAGGCCCAGTCCTGGTCGAAGAACAGCCCGCGCGTCAGGTCGGTCCGGGTGTAGGCATCGCGGCAGACGTTGTAGTAGCCCTGCACGGTGAGCGGATCGCCTTCCAGCTTGCCCACCGCAGTGCCGGTGTGCATGTGGTCGACGCCAGCCAGGCGCAGCCATTTGGCGATCACGCGGAACGACACGCCATGGTTCTTCTGCCGCGTGTACGTGCCATGGCCCGCGCGGTGCAGGTGCAGGACCATGTCGTTCTGGCGGCACCAGTTGCTCATCGACTGGATGCAGGTCCAGCCCACGATCAGGTCGACCATGATGATGACCGAGCCCAGCGACTTGGCGAACTCCGCGCGCCGGTACATCTCTTCCATGGTGCCGGCGGTCACATTCAGGTAGCTGCCCTTGACCTCGCCGGTGGCGGCCGAGGCCTTGTTGACCGCATCCATCACGAAGAGAAAGCGGTCGCGCCAGTGCATGAAGGGCTGCGAGTTGATGTTCTCGTCGTCCTTCATGAAATCCAGCCCGCCCTTCAAACCCTCGTACACCACGCGGCCGTAGTTGCGGCCCGACAGGCCCAGCTTGGGCTTGGTGGTGGCGCCCAGCAGCGGGCGTCCAAACTTGTCCAGGCGCTCGCGCTCGACGATGATGCCGGTCGACGGGCCGGCGAAGGTCTTCACATAGGCGACCGGGAAGCGCATGTCTTCCAGGCGCGCCGCTTTGATCGGCTTGAAGCTGAAGACGTTGCCGATGATCGAGGCGGTCAGGTTGGCGATCGAGCCTTCCTCGAACAGCGACAGGTCATAGGCCACGTAGCAGAAGAACTGCTCGGGGTTGTTCGGCACCGGATCGACCCGGTAGGCCTTGGCGCGGTACATGTCGCAGGCGGTCAGGCGGTCGGTCCACACCACCGTCCAGGTGGCCGTCGACGATTCGCCGGCGACCGCCGCGGCGGCTTCGACCGGATCGACGCCGTCCTGCGGCGTGATGCGGAACAGCGCCAGCACATCGGTGTCCTTGGGCACGTAGTCCGCGTCCCAGTACCCCATTTCCTTGTACTTCATCACGCCGGCGTCATAGCGCTTGCGCGGCTTGGCTTGGATCGTTTCAGGTGCGTTCATGCTGGTCTCCCTTCCGTGGTTTGCGGCGTGACTGCTCGTTGGAAAGAAAGATATCCGTGCACCAACATAAGGTAAATTCAGATATTCTTAGCCTCTGTATAAGCAATCCCTTAAGTGAGGCGCAGGCCGCACACGCAGACCCACGACAAGGGAAAAACCAAGCCGCCTCCCAGACCATGTCCTTCCTGCGCGCCCTCACGCTTCGCCAGCTCCAGATCTTTGTCACAGTGGCCCGGCACGCCAGCTTCGTGCGCGCCGCCGAGGAGCTGCACCTGACACAGCCGGCGGTCTCGATGCAGGTCAAGCAGCTGGAATCCGTGGTGGGGCTCGCCCTGTTCGAGCGGATCCGGGGCCAGCTCACGCTGACCGAGCCCGGCGACCGGCTGCTGCACCATGCCTCACGCATCCTTGGGGAGATCAAGGATGCTGAGGAAGGCCTGCAGGCGGTCAAGGATGTCGAACAGGGCTCGATCACCATCGGCCTGATCAGCACCGCCAAGTACTTCGCGCCCAAGCTGCTGGCGGGGTTTACAGCGCTGCATCCCGGCATCGACCTGCGCATTGCCGAGGGCAACCGGGAAACGCTGCTGCAGCTGCTGCAGGACAATGCCATCGACCTGGCGTTGATGGGGCGTCCGCCGCGCGAGCTGGACGCGGTGTCAGAACCGATCGCCGCGCATCCGTACGTGCTGGTGGCCTCGCCGCGGCATCCGCTGCGCGACGAGAAGCGTTTCGACCTGCAGGAGCTGCGCCACGAGACGATCCTGCTGCGCGAGCCCGGGTCCGGCACCCGCACCGTGGCGGAGTTCATGTTCCGCGACCACCTGTTCACGCCGGCCAAGGTGATTACGCTGGGCAGCAACGAAACCATCAAGCAGGCGGTGATGGCGGGCATGGGGATCAGCCTGCTGTCGCTGCATACGCTGTCGCTGGAACTGCGTACGGGGGAAATCGCGTTGCTGGACGTGACGGGTACGCCGATCGAGCGCGTCTGGCATGTGGCGCATATGGCAAGCAAGCGTCTGTCTCCGGCCAGCGAGAGCTGCCGGGGCTATCTGCTTGAGCACGCTGCGGAGTTCCTGGGGAAGGAATATGCGGGGCTGCTGCCTGGGCGGCGCGTGGCGTGATGAACCAGGTGGGTTCGCCGGGATTTGCAGTTGATCGGCGGATGTCGACCAAGCTGAGGATCCAGAACTTGAGTTTGCCGTTTCGGGTGCGATATCAGTCGTGCACATTCAAGATGGTCGTCAGGGGACAACCTGAGGTGGCGATTCATTTTTTTCGGGCCACTCTGGCGGCCGGCCGAAATCGGCCAATGGGCCGTCCGGAGCTAGGCGACGAATGGCCTGACAAGCCTGCAAACGGGACATTGTGGGCGTATTGCCTTGTCCGATAGGGCTCCTGGCCCTACCGGGACTATTCCCCCTTGTCAAGTGCGCTGCCATGCCAGTAGATCCGCTACTGTGGAACTGGCTCCCCCGCAAACGACCACCAAGACATCCTCCGCCGCATTGAGTTCTGAGATATCGTGGTCCAGCGCAGCCAGCGTGGCGCCACATGCAGGCTCGACTAACACGCGATGCTCATCGAGTAATCGGAGGCAAGCAGCCACCGCAGCGGCATCTGATACGACCACGCTCCGGATCGGATGACGTTTAGCCCAGTCGACGGCTTGCTGGCAGGGGCTTCTGGCACCAAGCGACGTCGCTATGCTGGTAATTTCTGGCAATGATACAGGCTTGCCCACAGCGATTGATGCCGAGTAGCTAGCGGCACCTTCGGTTTCAACCGCAACCACGGGAACGTCGCCCCAGCCATTGCGCGTCATTCCCTCCAGTACGCCACAAAGCAGACCACCTCCGCCTACGGATAACAGTACGGCTCCCGGCCTGACACCAGCTTGTGCAACTTCGTCAATCAGCGTTGCATGGCCTTCCCATAGCAACGCGTCATCGAAGGGATGGATGAAGGCTGTATGTTCGGTGAGCAGTGACATGGCATATGCATTGGCTTCCGCCCAGGATTTGCCGTGGACAACGAGACTTGCACCTTCCAGTTCGATCAAGGCTCTCGCCCGCGCAGATGTGCTTTCCGGCACCACGACTGTTACGGGCAAACCGAGAACTCGCCCGCAATATGCGACAGCCATGCCGGCGTTGCCACCTGATGAGGAAATGAAGTGTTTGGCGCCACGTTCCATATGCCAGGTGCATGCATGTGAAATCCCGCGCAACTTGAATGAACCAGAAGGTTGCAGGCCCTCCATCTTGAGCCAGACAGTCTTGCCCAGACGGACGGAGTTGGACTGCGAACGAAGCAGTGGTGTATTGATATACAGAGTCATGGCCGTGAAAAAGGAATTGCTGATGTGATTCAGGCAGGTGTATCCGGCGCAGTTGGCATGACGGGCTTCGCCCGGCTGGCCGCGCCAATGGTGCGGGTGGACCAAGCCAGGGCCAGCAAGCTCAAGGCTGCACTTGCAGAGACGTACCAGGCCGGCGCCGAACCACTCTGGCAGACTCGGATAAGCCAGGTCGCGATCAGGGGGGCAAAGCCACCGAAGACCACCACGGCGGCGTTGTAGCCGATTGAAATACCGGTGGACCGGACCTCCTGCGGAAAAAGCTCCGCCATGGCAGCCGGCGCGGGGCCGGCGATTGCCGCGACGAACATTGCCATCCAGAGTTGGACGCAGATCAGCATCCCGAGGCTGGGCACACGCTGGAGAGCGACGATCGCCGGATAGCAAGTCACCAGTATGCCGCCAATGCCCACCAGAATAATCCGGTAGCGGCCCCAACGATCCGAGAGGCTGCCGAACAGCGGCGCGAGCACAAGCAGCATCACCAGCCCGATCGCATTGCTGGCCAGCGAACTGGACAGCTCAATATGGAGTTGAGTCGCCGCGTAGGTCGGCATATAGACCAGGAAAAAATACGAGCAGACCGTCCAGACGGTGGTAATTCCGAGACCTGCGACGGTTTCGGCGCGGTGGTCGCGCAGCACCGACCTTAATGGAGCACGACGACGTGCCAGTGATGCCTCACTGCTTGCATGCTCTGGCTCCGGCAACTTCCGGCGAATGTACCAACCGATCGGTCCGATCACCAGCCCCAGCATGAACGGGATGCGCCAGCCCCATTCGTCCATCTGCGCAGCCGTCAACGTTGACGACAGCAATGCCCCAAGGCCTGATCCAAACAGTAGTGCAGTGGACTGAGCTACCTGCTGCCAGCTTCCATATAAGCCTCGGCGGCTGTGGGGGGCAGATTCGATCAGCAGGGCCGTCGCCACGCCCATCTCCCCTCCCGCCGAGAAGCCCTGGATAAGCCGTGCGGCAACGATCATGAGCGGCGCCCAGATTCCTGCTTGCGCATAGGTTGGTGCGAAAGCGATCATGGCGGTACCGATGACCATCAGCAAGATCGTGAGCGACAGCGCCGCGGATCTGCTATGCCGATCCGCAACCGAGCCCAGCACGATCGCACCTACGGGGCGCATGATGAAACCTACGCCAAAGGTTGCGACTCCTAACAGCAGGGACACCGAACCCTCGTCCGATGGAAAGAAGAGCTTCGAAATGGTGAGTGCAAAGAAGCCGTATACGGCGAAGTCATACCATTCGAGCGCGCACCCCACAACAGCAGCAGCTATCGCCTTCTTTTGAACCGGATCGGGTCCATGATGTGTTTTCAATTCGCCCATGATGTCTCCTCTTGTCTTATGGATATCTCTTGCCCGGGCCGCAGCCAATCAGGCTCTGCTCGCCGTCCCGGCGCGTGAGGCAACAACTGCACAGCAGTTCCCTTGCCGCACAAGGCCGGGCTGTCGCTTCGCGTAAAAGATCCCGCTTTGCTGACACCTGAGGTCCAGGGGAGCGCGGCCGGGATCGCTCGGGAAATGGATTCGCCCTGCCACCTGACCGGCTTCGACCGGCTCTCCAATAGAGAAGAGCGGTTCGAACACACCATCCGCATTGGCGATTACATAGGCTGCAGGGCCTGGCACTTCGTAGAGCATCGCGGCCGACGTCGGTGTCGCCGGCGTGACGTCTTTCAGGACCCCTAGATGACCCAGGACGCTCGGGACGCCACGCCGGCAAATTGTGAGCGCCTCGCGCGAAACGGTCCCCTGCCCTGCCATCTCCACGCTCACCGTGGTCAATCCCGCCGTCATCGCCGCACTGGCGGCAGTACGCGTGTCCCCCAGGTTGTCCAACACGACTGAGACCGGCGCACCAAATGCCGCTGCGGCCGCCAAGTTCCGCTCGGTATGCGACGTATCGCCGGTGCAGTGAACGATGCTGCTAGGGAGAATATCCAGTGAACTGCCCCCGGAATGTAGACTGATGAAAGCATCGCTCGCTGCCATCAGAACATCATTCACAAAGGCTGCAATCTGCTGGGTCACGGATCCGTTCGGATCCCCCGGAAAGGCGCGATTGAAGTTGAGTCCGTCAATCGGTGAGTTTCGCTTGCCGGAAATCGCGGCCGGGAGGTTGATTGCCGGGATGACGATCAACCGCCCCCGCAACCTGCTGATATCGAGATCCCGGATGATCTCACTAAGCACGATCTGTCCTTCGTATTCGTCGCCGTGATTCCCCGCCTCCAGCAGAACAGTAGGCCCGTCGCCATGACTCAGCACCGCGATCGGGATCCGTGTCGTACCCCACGCGTCGTCGTCGGGCGAGTGAGGGATGTGAAAATACCCTACCTGCCTGCCCTCGCGATGGAGGTCGACATCGCTGAAAACCAGATGCTTTCGCGCAGTCCCTTCACTGCTGACCGCGAGGAGGGTTTTTAGGAAAGGCTCTCTTGAGTCACGCGTCATCGCTTGCCTGCCGTTGGTTGCTCATGGGAGATCTGAAGATAGACCTGCCTTGCCATACTTTCAAATACCTGATAGATGCGCCTGCTATACTTTTTAGGCATATCAACAGCCTGATTTGCCCTCGCGGGAGACAAGAATGCAAACCATCGAGATACGCCATTTGCGCTACTTCATCGCTGTGGCCGAAGCGCGGAGCATCGTTGCGGCAGCCCGGGCACTGAACATCGTGCAGCCTGCGCTGTCACGTCAGGTCAAGGATCTGGAGGACTACATCGGCGCGCCGTTATTGGTCCGGCATGCGAAGGGAGTAAAACTCACCCCCGCCGGGGTGAGCTTTCTGAATGACGCGAAGCAGTTGCTGCGCCATACGCTTGATGCGCGCGACCGCGCGCATCGTATCGGGCAAGGTCTCGGTGGCACACTGAAAATTGGCGCGCTGCCAAACTACCTGGTCTTGCCGGAAGCACTCGCAATCCTCAAGGACTTCCGGGAACATCAAGCCGACGTGGTGCTTTCCGTCGAGCCAATGTTGTCGTTGCAACAGGCGAAATCTATCCGGAACGGCGAGTTGGACGGCGGCATCCTGGCATTCCGGTCCAAAGACGACCCATCGCTTCAGGGCATTCGTCTCCTGCGCGAAGGCTTCGTGCTGGCCATGCCTGCCCTGGTCAAGAACTCAAGGACTGCCCCCAAAAAGCTGGCAGACGTCGCGACGGAGAAATTTATCTGGTTTAGCCGGGATCGATCTGCCCCACAGCATGACGCGCTGATCGCTGAATGCGCCAAGGCAGGCTTTGTTCCGCACATCGCCCAGATCGGTGCGGATATCCCAACCATGCTCGGGCTGGTCGCCGCGGGGATGGGATATGCATTCGTGCCTGCCAGTACACGGGCGGCGTGCCCGCCGTCCGTACACCTGTTGCCGCTCAAGGGGCTGGACGCCGAGTTTGATGTCGAGTTCGTCTATAGCCGGGAAGCGCAATCCCCACCTGTCGAGCGATTTGTTGCATCAGTTCGCCGGGTGCTTGGGGGTGACCACAAATTGGTATTTGAAGACATACCCGGCTAGCCACTGGCGGGCGATTGATTTCCGCCCTCATGACTCCAGCGGCAGAAGTCCGGCTAAACCAGCCGTTCAACGAGAAGTGGGGAACGTCCGAGACGGGTCGGCTTCGGAAAACTGCACGGTCCCTTGCACAGGGGTTGAATCCGGGCTAAGTTGAAACAGCCGTCATGCGCCGGCGGAGGCCGATATAGTGCAATTTGCACTTCTGCCGAGGTTGCTGGCTTTTGCGGCCATGCTGTTCGGACCAGCGCTACTTGCCCAGCAGAGGCCATCGATGCCGCTCATACTGACATCCCCCGCGTTTGCCCAAGGCGGGGAGATTCCCACTGTGCACACATGCGAAGGCGCCGATGTGTCACCTCCCCTGGCGTGGTCAGGGTTGCCACCCTCCACTGCCAGCCTGGTCTTGATTGTCGATGATCCGGATGCGCCGGATCCGGCGTTACCGCAAATGACATGGGTCCATTGGCTCGTGTACAACCTGCCTCCGCGATCCGGCTCGCTTGCGCAAGGTATGACCCGGAATAGCTTGCCGCCCGGCGCTCGCGAAGGTCTCAACGACTGGCACCGTGCCGACTACGGCGGGCCGTGTCCTCCAATTGGCCGGCACCGGTATTTCCACAAGCTATATGCCTTGGACATCGTGCTGCCGGATCTCGGCAAGCCGGACAAGGCGGCGCTGGAACAGGCGATGCGGGGGCACATATTGGCCCATGCCGAACTCATCGGGACCTACCAGAAGCATGGGCGCTGACGTAGTCAGTGCACTCGCCCGAACAGCACAGGCAGTGCGAAGGCATCGGTCTACTCGCCGGCCGCGTACGGAAAGATCAACGAAGGGGGCCTTGGCGGCCTCGCCCGACTCCCGCGAACGCGACAAGATTGCCTGGCTTGCGGCTCATCACGCCATGGGGTCGGCTTGAACACGTCGCCGCGTACCATTAGCCGTGGTTGCCGGTGAATTGGCTGATACGAGCCCTACCTGATGACCGTTGTCCCATTCCGGCCAGGAACGGTCACCCAGAGCAGCGAAAATGATGTCCGACTTGCGTGCCCGCTCGATGAGCATGTTGACGGCGCCGAGTACATCATGACGTCGATATGCGTTCGCAACGACTTCGTTTTGAAGATCGATAACGACAAGTGCCGTGTTGGGGCGGTCGTCAACTGGCCGAGTTCGGCTGCAGATTCAACTGGCCGCTGCCGCCGCCGGAAGCCGCTTTCCGACGAAATCAAAGGAAGATTGCGAATCGTCTGATCGTCATCCCCATCTGAAAAGGGAAAACTAAGGCCATCACCGAAACAGCGGTGATCGGGTGTCGCAACCCGCTTTTCCCTGACGGATGGTCGCTCAGGCGACCATCTCCACACGCACGCGCGCGTCGCTTCACAATGGCGGGCCGGGCGGGGCAGCCAATAAGGCTGGCCGGTGTTCGTCAGTGAGCCGGTTTGCGACCCCCGCTGTCAGGCCCGCCTCCCTCCAGTAATTGCATCAGGCGGGTCTCCCAACCTTCTTCAGGAGAGCGCAATGCAAGTGAAAACCCATCAACAGCACGAAACCATTTTCGTCGGCATTCCGGCAGAAACCCTTGAATCGCTCGATCGGATCAAGGCCGGCCTGGGTAGCGTCCTGTCGCTGCTGGAAGTGGAAAGCGAACGCTCGGAGGCATGCCACGGCGTGCATTGCCTGCTGGCGATGATCAAATTGCAGCTTGATCAGATGGCAGAGGAGTTGTGTCCTGCGGAGTAAGTCGAAAGCCTGACACTACCGCTGCATGAGGAAAGCTTCCCGCCATGTCAGGATAGTTGTCGCCTCGCCGACTGCGTCTTCAGCATGTCATGACTCCACACCATCAGTCTCTGGCTTCGCCCCAGACCCGTCTTCGCGCAGCCAGACGATGAACTCCGCACCCTGCCCCATCTTGCTTTCCACGGTAATGCGGCCACCATAGCGCTCCACCAGGGCGTAGCTGATGGACAGGCCGAGACCGGTCCCCATCTGCTTCTTGGTGGTGAAAAACGGATTGAACAGATTGGGCAGGTCTTCCTCGCGGATGCCGCGGCCCGTGTCGCGCACATGCAGCGTCACGCCATGCCCTTCCCAGTCGCGCGTGGCCAGCGTAAGGTTGCCGCCCTCCGGCATGGCGTGGATGGCATTGGTCAGCAGGTTGACGATGACCTGCTGCAGTTCGCTGCGGCTGATGCGCACGCGGCGTGTAGCCAGGCAGGCCAGTTCGATCCGGATGGCCGCGTCCTTCAGCATATGCCGGACCAGGTCGACACAGCCGGCAGCGACCTCGCCCACATCCAGGCGCTCGGTATTGCCGGCGTATGCCTCTGGCCGGACAAACTGCAGCAGCCGGTTGGTCAGCAGGTAGATGCGTCGCACCTGCTCATCGATCAGCCGCAATTCATGCCGGACCGGCTCCGCAGCCGGACCGAGAATATCGCGGGCCACGTCCAGGTTACCCTGGATCACCGCAATCGGATTGTTGATCTCATGCGCCACGCCCGCCGTAAGCTGCCCCGCGAGAGCAAGCTTTTCCGATGTAATCAGCTGCTGCCGGGTCGCGCGAAGCACCGTGTTCGCATCCTCAAGCTCGCGGGTCCGCTCGGCGACCTTGCGATCGAGCGAGTCCGCCCAGTCCCTGAGCTCGGCATTGCGCTGCTGCAGGTCCGACAGCAACTGGTCGAACTGCCCGGCGAGCTGGCCCAGTTCATCCTCGCTGCGCACCGGGCCAACGCGCGCATTGTCGTTGCCGGCCTTGAGCGCGCGCATGGTGCCGACCATCCGCGTCATCGGCGTGAATATCCGCCTGGCCCACAGCAGCGAGAACAGCGCGCCGGCCACGGCCAGCAAGACGAACAGGCCCACCAGCACGCCCAGCGCCAGGTCCTTGGCCTGGCTGATCGGCCTGGCCAGGTAGCCCACGTAGAGCATGCCGATACGCTGACCGCGGCTGTCGACGATGGGCTCATAGGCGCTCATGTACCGGTCGTTGACGACGAAGGCCAGGTCCAGCCATTTCTCGCCGCGCAGCAGCACCTGGTCGCGCACCTCGCGCGAGACACGCGTGCCCAGTGCGCGTTCGCCGTGGAACAGCCGCACGTTGGTGGCGATGCGCGTGTCGTCCAGGAACAGCGTCGCGGTGCCCTGGCTGCCGCGCGGCAGGGATTCCGGCTGGTAGACCAGCGCGTTGATGGTGTCGATGAAGGCAAGGTTGTTGTTCAGCAGCGTGCCGCCATGCAGGATCGCCACCAGCTTGCCCGCCCCGTCGACCACCGGCGCCGCCGCATGCACCACCATGCCGCGGGTTTCCAGTGTCCGGTCGGTCGGCGCGGCGTTGGGGGTGGCGCGCAGCGCCACCTGGGCGCGGCGGGCGAGATCTCCCGAGACCTCGGCCAGCTGCGCGGCGGACCAGGCATCGGTGGCGGCATCGGCACGGCCGGCCGCCGCGCTGGACACCACGCGCCATCCGGCCTGGCTGGTTCCGGAAGCGCCGGCCGGCGCGGCGGCAAGCACCCGGCCCTGCGGGTCGAGCAACTGCAGGAAGTCCAGCCCGTGCGCGCGACGCGCCCCGGCCAGCACGGCAGGCATGGCGCCGCCGTGCCCAGGCCCACCCTCCAGCGCTTCTGCCAGCGCGTGCGACCTGGCCTCCTGCAGGACCCGGTCCTTCACGCCACCGACCATATGCTCGAAGTATTCATGGGCGACGAGCAGGTCGCTGTTGACCTTGTACGCCAGCAGCGCCTGGAACACGCGATCGCCCCACAGCGTCATCAACAGCAGCAGCGCCACCAGCGCCACCAGCAAGGGCGCGACCACGATCGACACCAGCTTGGCGCGCAGCGAGGCGCGATAGCGGCGCAGCAGCGCTGAGGGCTTCAAGCGCGCAGGCCCCACTGCAGGCATTTGCGGTCCAGCGTTCGACGCGAGATGCCGAGCCGGCGCGCGGCTTCCACGCGGTTGCCGCCCTCCGCCGCCAGCACCTGCAGGATGTGCCGGCGTTCGACCGCTTCGAGCAGGGTGGCGTCGTCGGAGGCTTCGCCACGCGGTTGCGGCGCACCGGCGTAGTCCGGATCGGCCGGCTCGGCCGCCTCGGCGTGCTCGGCGGCATGGGCCAGCAGTTCGACCGGGTACTCGCCCAGGATCAGCGCCCGCTCCACCAGGTTGCGCAGCTCGCGCGCGTTGCCTGGCCAGTCATAACCCTTGAGCAGGCTCGCCAGCGACGGCGACAGCGGCACCGGCGGCAGCCCAAGCTGCGCCGACAACTGCTCCGAGAAATGCTCGGCCAGCGGCACCACGTCTTGCGGCCGCGTGCGCAGCGGGGGGATGGTCACGCCGACCACGTCTAGGCGGTAGAAGAGGTCCTGGCGGAAGCGCCCGGCGGCAACCTCATTGGCCAGGTTGCGGTTGCAGGCGGCAACGATGCGCACGTCCACCGCGATCTCGCGCTCGGTGCCGAGCGGGCGGATGCGCCGGTCCTCGATGACGCGCAGCAGCTTGGCCTGCATCGCCAGCGGCAGTTCCGAGATCTCGTCCAGGAACAGCGTGCCGCCGTCGGCATAGAGAAACAGCCCGTGGCGCGCGCCGGCGGCGCCGGTGAACGCTCCCCTGGCGTGGCCGAACAGTTCGCTTTCGATGATCTCGGGCGCCATCGCGCCGCAGTTCAGCGGCACGAACTGGCCCTGGCGGCCGCTGAGCCGGTGCAGCTCGCGCGCCACCACTTCCTTGCCGGTGCCGGACTCGCCCGTCACCAGCACCGTGGACGGCATCGGCGCGACCCGCGCGACCAGCGCCATCACCTTCTTCATGGCCTCCGACTCGCCGATGAAGTCCTTGTGGATGGTGTACTTGTCCAGCTCGCGGCGCAGCAGGTAGTTCTCGCGCGCGAGCCGGGCCTGGTTGAAGCAGCGCCGGATGGCGTTGAGCACCTGGTCGACGCGGAACGGCTTGACGATGAAGTCCGCCGCGCCGGAGCGCAACGCGGCAATGGCCGTGTCCATGTCGGCGAAGGCTGTCATCAGGATGACGTCGGCGGGGTTGCCGGCTGCGCGCAATGCCTTGAGCCACTCCATGCCGCTGGCGCCGGGCAGCGCCACGTCCAGCAGGATCAGGTCCACATGGCGCTGCTCCAGCAGCGCGGCGCCCGCTTCGGCGCTGTCGGCCGTGAGCACGCTGCCCGCTTTGCCTTCCAGCGCCCGTGACAGAAACGAACGCATGCCGGCCTCGTCATCCACCACCAGGATCGTGCGGCGCTGCCAGTTGTCGGCTTCGGCGTTGCTTTGTCGTTCGCTCATCACTTTGGTTGTTGCGGAGGCAGGTGGAGAGTCTAGCGACAGTGCCCGATCCGCCTGTATTGGGGTTAAACCGACCCGGCCGTGCGCGGCGGCCGCCGCGGATAGACATTTTGACCCGTACGCCGGGCCCGCGCCCGGACATTTTGTCCTTTGGCGCGCCCTTCTGGAAGGCGGCTTGCCGCAACCCGTTGACGGCAAACGGCATCCGCCACCGGCACAGCTCTTGCTCAACGACGCGCTCCAGCCCGGCGCACCCGCGCAACAAGAGGCTGCCACTTCCAGCCAGGAGACAACTTCATGACCTATTCCGCGCAAGCGCAAACACCCTCCGAGCAGCAGGCGCAACATCGCTCCGGGCCATCGCAAGGGCCATCGCAATCGCGGCCGGGATCGCGGCCATCGCCCTTCTCCAAGGAAGCGATCATCGCCCGCCCGGGCTTCAACCGCTGGATGGTGCCGCCCGCCGCCCTGGCGGTGCACCTGTGCATCGGCCAGGCCTACGCGTTCTCGGTCTTCAATGAACCGCTGACCCGGATCATCGGCGTCACGCGCGCGGCGCCGGGCGACTGGCAGCTGACCACGCTGGGGTGGGTGTTCTCGCTGGCGATCTTCTTCCTCGGCATCTCGGCCGCGTTTGCGGGCAAGTGGCTGGAGAAGGTCGGGCCGCGCCGCACCATGTTCACGGCCGCATGCTGCTTCGGCGGCGGCTTCCTGGTATCGGCGGCGGGGATCTGGCTGCACCAGATCTGGATGCTGTACCTGGGCTACGGCGTGCTGGGCGGGATCGGGCTCGGGCTTGGCTACGTGTCGCCGGTGTCCACGCTGATCCGATGGTTCCCGGACCGCCGCGGCATGGCCACCGGGATGGCGATCATGGGCTTCGGCGGCGGCGCGATGATCGGCGCGCCGCTGTCGGTCGCGCTGATGAACCACTTCAAGAGCGCCACCAGCGCGGGCGTGGCCGAGACTTTCCTGGTCATGGGTGTGATCTATTTCATCTCGATGTCGCTCGGCGCGCTGGCCATCCGCATCCCGGCCCCGGGATGGGCCCCTCCCGGCTTTGTTCCCAAGGCCAGGCCGAGCAAGATGGTCACGCACGCCAACGTGCATATCGACCAGGCGCTGAAGACGCCGCAGTTCTACCTGCTGTGGCTGATCCTGTTCCTGAACATCACCGCCGGCATCGGCGTGCTGGGCCAGGCCGCGGTGATGATCCAGGAAACCTTCAAGGGCACCATCACCGCCGCCGCCGCGGCCGGCTTCGTCGGCCTGCTCAGCATCGGCAACATGACGGGGCGCTTCCTGTGGAGCTCCGCCAGCGACTACTTCGGCCGCAAGCTGACCTACGCCATCTTTTTCGCCTTCGGCGCCGCGCTCTACCTGGCTGTGCCGGCAATCGGCGCGGCCGGCAACGTAGCCATGTTCGTGGCCTGCTACTTCCTGATCCTGACCATGTACGGCGGCGGCTTCAGCACCATTCCCGCCTACCTGGCCGACATGTTCGGCACCGCGTACGTGGGCGGCATCCATGGCCGCCTGCTGACCGCCTGGGCCGCCGCCGGCATTGCCGGCCCGGCGCTGGTGAACTATATCCGCGAGTACAAGCTGGCGCTGGGCGTGCCCAGGTCCGAGGTCTACGTCGACACCCTGCACATCATGGCGGGCCTGCTGGTGGTGGGCTTCATCTGCAACCTGCTGATCCGGCCGGTGCATGCGCGGCACCACCTGCGCGAAGCCGCCAGCGCGGCCTGACCGCGCCGGCCATCAAAAGAATCCCAGGAGACAAACCATGGAAAACGACCGCACTAAGACACTGCTGCTGCTCACGTTCTGGACCTACGTGCTCATCCCGCTGGGGGCCGGCATCTGGTCGACCCTCGGCAAGGCCATGACGCTGTTCAGCTGAGCCGCCGCGCCGGCCGTCCGCTGCAGCACGTTCCGTGCTTGCGAGCGGCGCCCGGCGCGATTTTATTGACTCCGGACCGTCGATGCCGCGGGATCCATCCAACGCTGTAGTCCCGCGCTACGGCACCATCTGTACTGGTGGCGTCCTGCGTCCGGCCAGCCCAGCTTCCGGCCTGGACAACTGAGCTTGAACGGTTCCCCGGGAACTGTATCCCTGGCGGGCAGGCTGTGATCCGTACCCTTGTCCGTAATGACTGGGTGCGGCTGGCACAGCGCATCCCGGTGCGCATCGCGCTGGACAAGGTGCCGCCAGGAGTACGCCTGATCGCCGGCCAGACCGCCACGGTGCGCATCCGCAACGCGCACGAATAAGGGCAACTGTTCTGCTGCGGGCGGGCCCAAAGTGTGCGCCTGCCGGGCAGCGAGCCGTCCCTAAGATAAACGGCATGCCCCACGCCATTGCTCCTGGGAGAGCCGCCATGCAAGCCGCGCCTGTGCAGACCCAGCACGCAACCATCCCCACCCTCGCCCCGCCTGCCACCATCCCGCCGGACCAGGCCTGCCGCGACCAGCTTGGCCGGCCATTGCGCGACCTGCGGCTCTCGGTGATCGACCAGTGCAACTTTCGCTGCACGTATTGCATGCCGAAGGAGCGCTTCGGGCGCGATTATCCGTTCCTGACCGCGCAGCAACGGCTAAGCGATGCCGAACTCCTGCGCATTGTCCGTGCCTTTGTCGGGCTCGGTGTCGAGAAGGTGCGGCTGACCGGTGGCGAGCCGCTGCTGCGCAAGGGAATCGAAGCGCTGGTGGAAGCGATTGCGTCATTGCGCACCCACAGCGGCAAGCAGGTTGAGGTGGCCATGACCACCAACGGCAGCCTGCTGGCGCGCAAGGCCAGCGCGCTGCGCGATGCCGGCCTCGGCCGCGTCACGGTCAGCCTCGACAGCCTGGACGACGGCGTCTTTCGCGCCATGAACGACGTCGATTTCCCGGTGGCTCGGGTGCTGGAAGGCATCGATGCCGCGTGCGCCGCTGGCCTGCAGCCAGTCAAGGTCAACTGCGTGGTCGAGCGCGGCACCAACGACGCGCAGGTGCTGCCGCTCGTCGAGCACTTCCGCGGCAGCGGCGTCACGCTGCGTTTTATCGAATATATGGATGTGGAAGGGCCGCGCGGATGGTCGCAATCGCGCGTGGTGCCTTCCGGCGAGATCCGCGCCATGGTAGAGCGCGCGCATGCGCTGCTGCCGGTCGCGCGGCGGGACGCAGAGACTGCCAGCAACTGCATGCTGGCCGATGGCAGCCTGAAGCTTGGCTTTATTTCCAGCGTATCCCACCCGTTCTGCGGCGATTGCACCCGCGCTCGCGTTTCGGTGGATGGCCGCCTGCACCTGTGCCTGTTCGCCACCCGTTCCGTCAACCTGCGCCCGCACCTGTCGGACGCACGCCCTGCCGAAGCACTCGCCGATGCAATCAGCCAGGCATGGCAAGCGCGCGGCGACCGCTACTCCGAACTGCGCGCCGAACGGCTCGCCAGCGGCGAGCGGCAATATTCGAGGCAGTACCCGACGGTACGCATGTCGCTGGTGGGCGGCTGAGCCGCTCAGTCGGTCTCCGGGAACACCTGCGCGGCAAGCTCCGCCCCGGCCTGCGTCAGGCTGGCGTGGCCGTGCCCCGCCTCGTCGATCGCAACATCGGCCAGCCCCGCGGACTGCAGTTGCGTCAGCACGCGCCTCAGCACGCTCATCGGCAGTTGCGCCCGCTTGGCGATCTTCGCGAGGGACCAGGGCGTTGCAGCGCCCGCGCGCGGGGCTTCGTGCAGCACCTGCAGCGCGGCGAGGATGGCGGGATCGATGTCAGTGTCCGGCATGGACTGGCTTTTCCTGTGCTTGCTGACGGCTGCGCGTCAGCAGGTGCTGCGCGATCTTGCCCAGTGTCTGCACCGCGGACTCGATGCCGGGCGACCATTCGGCACTGTAGTTCAGCCGGATACAGTTGGCGTAGGTGGCGCCGGGCGCGAACATATGGCCCGGGGCGACCGTGATGCGGTGGTCCAGCGCGGCGTGGTACATCTCCATGGCATCGATGCCTTCCGGCATCTGCACCCACAGCACATAGCCGCCCGCCGGCCGCGACGTGGTCGTGCCTTCGGGGAAGAAGCGGCGCACGGCCGCCGCCATGATGCTGGCCTGCTGTGCATAGGCCTTGCGCACGCGCCGCAGGTGGAAGTCGTAGCCGTCGTTCTTCAGGAACTCCGCGATCGCCAGCTGCGGGATCGCCGGCGTGGTCAGCGTATTGAGGAACTTGAGCCGCTCCACCGCTTCGCGGTAGCGTCCCGGCAGCGCCCAGCCGATGCGGTACGCGTTGGTCAGCGTTTTGGAGAACGAGGCGCAGTGCAGCACGATGCCGGCCTTGTCATGGGCCTTGAGCGAACTGGGGTGGACTTCGCCGTAATAGAGCTCGCCATAGACGTCGTTCTCGATGACGGGGATGTCCTTCCCGGTCAGCATGGCGACCAGGCTGCGTTTGCTGTCGTCGGGCATCTGGAAACCGAGCGGGTTCTGGAAGTTCGGCATCACCATGCATGCCTTCACGCCCTTCTCGTCGATCAGCCGCGCCAGCGCGTCCTGGTCGATGCCTTCCACGGGGTCGGTCGCCACCTCGATGGCGCGCATGCCCAGGCGTTCGATCGCGTGCAGCATGGCGTAGTAGGTCGGTGACTCGACCGCGATGGTATCGCCCGGCTTAGCCACCGCCTGCAGGCACAGGTTGATGGCTTCGGTGGCGCCGATGGTGACGATCACTTCGTTCGGATCGATGGACTGGCCATTCTCCAGGTAGCGGCGCGAGATCTGCCGGATCAGCTCGGGGCTGCCGGGCGGCAGGTCGTCGAGCAACGTCCACTTGGCATGGCGGCGGGCGATGTTGTTGGCGTACTGGTTGATGCGTTGCCACGGGAACAGCGACGGATCCGGATACGGCGAACCCAGCGGCACCGCTTCGTCCGAGCGGATGGAGCGCAGCGTGGACAGCACCAGCGCGCTGACGTCGACCGCCGAAGGCTTGGCGCTGGGCCGGGACGTCCGCAATTCGATTGCCGGCTCGCCCGGACGTGCGCGCACGAAGTAGCCGGACTGCGGCCGGCTTTCGATCACGCCGCGGCTTTCCAGCAGCACATAGGCGCGGATCACCGTGGTAATGCTCATGCGGTGGTGCTGGCTGGCCTGCCGCACCGACGGAATGCGCTCGCCCGGCAACAGGACACCCTGCTGCACCAGCGCCTCGATATCCGCAGCCAGTTTTTCATACAGTTTCACGCTGCGCTCTCCGCCTGCCGTTATGTCCGCCTTGTCAGCTGAGCCGTCAGCTGAGCCAACAATGGAGATCATAGTACGGCAGCGGCACACGATGGAGCGATCCGGCGCTGTGCGGCCCTATGCGCACAAAGCCGCGGGCGAAGCTCAGCACGCCACGCCTGCCGCCATGCCCGGCGCGGCGCCGGTGTAATCGACGTAGCCATCGGCGCGGCAGAAGCTGAGCAGCCGCACGCCGGCCTGCTCGGCGATGCGGATCGCCAGCGAGGTCGGCGCCGAGATCGTCGCCTCGATCGCCGGCTGCGCCGCGACATTCTTGTGGCGGACGATGGGGCGGGATTCGTAGCCTGTGTGTTGGATCTGTTCGACCTCTTCGATGCAGTGCATTGGGGGACCTCATAAAACTGCGAATGCCGCGGGTTTTCTCCCCTCTCCCGCTTGCGGGAGAGGGGCCGGGGGAGAGGGCCGGCGCATGGCAAGCACGAGATGGCTTCACTTCGTTGACGCTCCGGCCCTCTCCCCCCTCTCCCACTACGCGGGAGAGGGGAGCCTCTGCCCTGGGGTAGTGGCAAGCACCAGCCAACGCTCACCCCGCCACAGCCGGCTGGCTGCGCGACGGCGTCAGCAGAACCGGCACCGACTTCGACGTAGGCGTACCGCAACCGTCGCCGGTACTTTCCAGCGGCACCAGCGGATTGGTCTCGGGGTAGTACGCGCCCAGGCAGCCCTGCGGGATGTCGTAGTCGACCAGCACAAAGTCCTCGACATGGCGCTGCACGTCGTCATCCCAGACGCTGGTGATGTCGACATGCTGCCCCGCCTCCAGCCCGAGCCGCTCGCGGTCGGCAGGGTTGATGAAGACCACCCGGCGCAGCCCGAACACGCCGCGATACCGGTCATCCAGGCCGTAGATCGTGGTGTTGTACTGGTCGTGCGAGCGCGTGGTCATCATCACCATCAGCTTGTCGCCGTACTTTTCCCGCGCGCGATGGATCGGCGTGTCCTTGTCGATGCGGTTGACCAGGAACTGCGCCTTGCCAGACGGTGTCTCCCAGACCCGGTTGCGCGACGCCGGCGTGAGGTGGAAGCCGCCCGGCACGGCGACGCGTTCGTTGTAATTGTCGAAGCCGTCGAGCACCTGCTCGATGCCATCGCGGATGCGTGCATAGTCCTGCGCATACCAGAGCCAGTCGATCTTGTCCGAGCCGAGCGTGGCTGCCGCCATGCGCGCGACGATGGCGGTCTCCGAGAGCAGGTGCGGCGACGCCGGCGCGTTCATGCCGAAGGAGATATGGACCATGCATACCGAGTCCTCCACGGTCACGCCCTGCGGCACGCCCTCCTGCATGTCGATCTCGGTGCGGCCGAGCGTAGGCAGGATCAGCGATTCCTTCCCATGCACCAGGTGGCTGCGGTTGAGCTTGGTGGCGATGTTCACCGTCAGCGCGCACTGGCGCAGCGCCTCATGCGTGCGCGGCGTGTCCGGCGTGGCGGTCGAGAAATTCCCGCCCAGTCCGACAAAGACATTGACCTTGCCCTCCAGCATGGCGGCAATGGTCTCGACCACGTCATAGCCATGCTTACGCGGCGGCTCGAAGCCGAAGGCGCTACCCAGGCGGTCCAGGAACGCCGCTCCAGGCTTTTCCTCGATGCCGACGGTGCGGTCCCCCTGCACGTTCGAATGCCCGCGCACCGGCAGCAGCCCGGCACCCTCGCGCCCGATATTGCCGCGCATCATCATCAGGTTGGACAACAGCTGCACGGTCGGCACCGAATGCTTGTGTTGCGTCAGGCCCATGCCCCAGCAGGCGATCACGCGCTTGCCGCGGGCATAGACCTGCGTCAGTGCGTCGATGTCTTCCAGCGCAACGCCCGCCTCGGAGACGATATCGGCCCAGCTTTCCGCGCGCAGGTCTTCAACGAAGACGCCGAAGCCGATGGTGTGCTCGCGCACGAAGTCGACATCGACCAGCCGTTCACGGCCATGCCGGCTCGCGTCGTCGTCGAGTTCGACCAGGCGCTTGGCCATGCCCTTGATCAGCGCGAAGTCTCCGCCCAGCTTGGGCTGCAAGAACATCGACGCAATTCTGGTGCTGGATCCGGTCAGCATCTCCACCGGATGCTGCGGGCTGGTAAAGCGCTCCACCCCGCGCTCTCGCAGCGGATTGACCGAGACGATGGTCGCGCCGCGCCGGGCGCACTCGCGCAGCTCGCCCAGCATGCGCGGATGGTTGGTGGCCGCGTTGTGGCCGAACAGCAGGATGGTATCGGCATGCTCGAAGTCATCGAGCACCACGGTGGCCTTGCCTACGCCCACCGTCAGCGGCAAGCCACGGCTGGTGGCTTCGTGGCACATGTTCGAGCAGTCGGGGAAGTTGTTGGTGCCGTAGGCGCGCACGAACAGCTGGTATAGGAACGCAGCCTCGTTGCTGGCGCGGCCCGAGGTATAGAACGCGGCCTGGTTCGGATCCGGCAGCGCATTCAGGTGGCGGCCGATCATGGCAAAGGCCTCGTCCCAGGCGATCGCGCGGTACTTGTCGGTCTGCGCGTCGTAGACCATGGGATGCGTCAGGCGCCCGTGCTGCTCCAGCTCGTAATCGGTCTGCGCCATCAGCGACGTCACCGTGTGCTGCGCAAAGAATTCCGGCGTGACGCGCAGGCCGGTGGCTTCCGCGGCCACCGCCTTGACGCCGTTCTCGCAGAACTCGAAGGTTGATGCGTGCTGGCGATCGGGCCAGGCGCAACCAGGGCAGTCGAAGCCGTCGGCCTGGTTCTGCTTGAACAGCATTTTGTACTTGCCGCCGGCCACCTTCTCCTTGATCAGGTTGATGGCAACGTACTTCAGCGCACCCCAGCCGGCGGCGGGATGGGTGTAAGGGGCGATGTGGCCTTTCTCGGGAGTCGGGGTGCTCATTGGCGTGCTGTCCTGTAACGACGGGGGCATCCGGGGCTGCTGGACCAAGGGTCACTTCCGGATCGTTGCGGTGACACCAGAGTAGGCCGCCAAGGGGGTGCCGCAGACGTACACAGGACTGGATGGAGGAGGAGTACAGTCTTGCGCCCGCGCGGCCAGCGCCCCGGAACACGTTACGTAACGCGTAACGCCGCCGGCCCCTGCGCGGGCTGCCCTATCAGCGCCCCTTACTCGGCCGGCTTGCCCCGCAAACCCTTGTCCCGCCTCGTTTTCCGCGCGCTTCGCCAAGACCCGGCATGTCATCGGCCGCGCTGGCACCGGTCTTGCTGATCACTTGCCAGAGCGCTGGCCACGATGCCAGCGCCAGCGAACGGGGAAGCAGATCGAAAAGTAGAACGGGGAGCGGAACGGGGAAGCGGAACGGGGAAGCAAAACGGGGAAGCAGAACGAGAACGGGGAGCAACAATGACGTGGAAAAATCACGGAGCGGCAGCCTGGAACCAGGCACTTGGGCGCAGCCCCGAAGCAAACGCCGTGGTGATCGACGACATGCCGGTGTACCGGCACGGCGTCATGCATTTGCTGGGCGGCATGCCCGGCGTCGGCAGCGTGGAGCTGGTCGAGCCGCAGGCGCTCGGCACCCGCAGCACTCGCCTGCCCTCGCCTGCCTTGCTGGTGTTCGGCATGCCGCAGGAACTGGCACAGGGCTGGCACCTGCTGCGGCAGGCCAGCCTTGTGCTCAAGCCACGGCGCCTGCTGCTCGTCACCGAGAACATGTGGCTACGCCTGCCGCCGGGACTGGACGGACGCTTTGCGCGCTGCCTGCCGCGCTCGGCCTCGCTGGTCACCGTCGAACAGGAAATCCGTGCACTGCTGGGACTGGCCAACTGTGCCGAAGCGCAGCCATTGCAGGACGCTGCGCCGGTGGCGTACCGGCGGCCGTTTCACGCCATGGCGTGAAACGGCCTGCCACCACTCCGGCTACTACGCGGCTGCACGTGCCGAACGTCCGTGCCTCCCGCTTTGCCTACCCCGCACAGGCGACGTGCGCGGCGGGTTCCGCCTGGAACAGTGCTTCGACCAGCCCGGCGCGGCGCGCACGGGTCGCGGCCTGGTTGACGTAGCCTTTGTCCGAGATCTCGTTGGCGTCGATTGACGGGGGCTCGGCCATCAGCAGCACGCGCTTTACGCTGAGGCTGGCGCCTGTGCCAGCACCGGAGCCCAGCCGCTCGCGGATCGCATTGACAACACTGGGATGGCGCACCAGTGATTCCGCATCCAGCTCCGCCAGCTCGGGATGCAGCGCCCGGCAGGCCGCGACGTTCGGCCACGCCAGCGCGGCCACGTAGTCCTGGTCATGGCCGCAGATCACGGCATCGGTCAGCAGCGGCGCGCATTGCTCGACCAGTCCCAGCCGGACCGCCCCAACCCGCACCCAGGTGCCGTTGACCAGCTTGAAATCCTCCACCACGCGTCCGGCAAAGCGCACGCCTTTGCCCGGATCGGCGGGATTGGCCAGCCGCACGGCATCGCCCAGGCAGAAATAGCCTTCGTCGTCGAATGCCGCGGCGGTCAGGTCAGGCCGCTTGATATAGCCGCTGAACAGGAACGGGCCGCGCATGCGGATTTCATAACGGCGACCCGCGCCGTCATCGCCTTCCAGCGGCACCAGCTTGACTTCGGCGCCGGGCATCGGCACGCCGACGTTGCCGGTGTCCTCGGTGGGCCAGCTGCAGTAGATACCCATGCCGCTGGTTTCGGTGCAGGCCAGTCCCGAGCAGAACACGATGCGCTCGCCGATGGTGTCTTCGGCGGCGCGGTGGATGCGGTCCCAGACGTCGCGCGGCAGGCTGGCACCGCCGTAGGAGAAATTGACGGCGTTGGCGAACAGGCTGCGCGCCAGCTCGGGGTCGCGTTCGAGTTCAGCCGCCAGCATGGCCCACGCCGAAGGCACGCTGGTAAAGAGCGTGGGCGACACCTCGCGCAGGTTTCTTACCGTGCGCGCGAACTGTCCGGGCAGGGGGCGGCCGTCGTCGATATAGTGGGTCGAGCCGAGCACCACAGCGCGGGTCAGGTTGAGGACGCCGCCGAGGCCGTGGTGCCAGGGCAACCAGTCAAGGAATACCGGCTGACGGTCGATCAGCAGCTGGTAGAGATCGTGGAAATAGGCCGCGACGGCCCGCAGGTTGCGGTGCGACAGCGGTACGCCCTTGGGCACGCCGGTCGACCCCGAGGTAAACAGGATCCGTCCCGTATCTGCATCGCGCACCGCGGCGTGGGCGGAGCGCACCGCAGCGTTGCGCTCCGCCGTCAGTTCCGCGCCCGCCAGCGAGGCCCAGGGCAGTTGCCCCGCCGCGACCTTGTCCACCGCGATAACCGGGACTTCGGGCATGGCCAGCGCATCCACCGCGCGCGCGTATGCCGCCCCGTCCTGCACGAACAGTGCTGCCGGCGGCACCAGCTCGGCCACGCCCTTCAGCCGCACGAAGTCCTTGCTGAGCAGCGAATACGCGGGGGAAACCGGCGCGGTCGGCACGCCCACATACTCCGCCGCCAGCAGCACCACGGCCTGTTCGATCGAGTTGCCGGACAGCAGCATCAGCGGACGTTCCGGGCCCAGTCCCAGCTCCAGCATGCGCGCGCCGACGGACTGCACCTGCCGCCACAGCTCGCCCCAGCTGACCGAGCGCCAAGCGCCCTCGCCGTCGCGTTCGCAGAAGGCGCGTACGTCCGGGCGCCGCTCGGCCCACAAGGACACGAAATCGCCCAGCCCACGCTGGACCGGGTCCGGCGCGGGAGCGGCGCTGCGCAGCAGGATGGTGCCGTCCTTGCGATGCTCGACCAGCGTGGCGCGTTCGACAAACACGGTCGGCCGGTATCTCGCTTCTGGCCTGGCTTCGGGCTTGCGAACCGCAGCGGAAATGGTCATCTCGGGTGTCTCCTTTATGCCTTCGGCTGATGCGCCGGGTCTTGTTCAGCGCCGGTCATGCGATATGCAAGCCGGCTGTGCTGTCAGCGTAGGCCACCTTGCGGCTGCGCCATACCACCCGGCTCAGGTGGCGGTGCGCCCGACTGCGCCTGGCCGACGAAATGCGTACGGGCCCCGATCTTGTTATATGCTGCGCGCTGCACCTCCATTTCCTGGAGTCTCCTGGAATCTCCTGGAATTTCCTGGACCGCTTACATAAGAACAAGGCATCGGGCAGACCTGCATGTTCCAAGTCATCCGTCGAATCCGCCAGCGGCTGCGCTATCTGGACCTGACCCTGAACGCCAGCCGCAGCGTGCGCATCCGCGTCGTCGAGCGGCCCGGGCTGTGGATGGACGGCGCCCGGCTCGACGCCATGCTGGCCGAGATGCGCGGCGTGGTGCAGCGGGGCATCGGCAAGGATCTCGACTACGGAGTACTGTCCGGCGATCCCGAGCGGCTGCGCCGCGCCGTGGTTACGCTGCTCTACGACCGGGACAGCGGCCGTCCCATCGCCTTCAATGCGCTGTCGATCATGCCGATCGAGGTCAGGGGGCGGCCGGTCGATGCCATCCACCTCGGGCTGGTGATGGTCGACCCGGGCTATCGCACGCAGGGGCTTTCCTGGGTGCTTTACGGCCTGACCTGCATCCTGCTGTTCTTCCGCCGCGGCCTGCGCCCGATCTGGATCAGCAACGTGACGCAGGTGCCGGCGATCATCGGCAAGGTGGCCGAGGTCTTTGTCACGGCGTATCCCAATCCATTCGCGCCCGCGCGGCGCAGCTTCGAGCACCTGAGCGTGGCGCGCGAGATCATGAAATCGCACCGCCACGTCTTCGGCGTCGACGAGGGTGCCGGCTTCGACGAGGCCCGCTTTGTCATCACCGATGCATACCGGGGCGGCTCGGACAACCTCAAGAAGACCTTCGACGCAGCGCCCAAGCACCGCGACGAGCGCGTCAATGCGCTGTGCCAGCGCGAACTCGACTACCAGCGCGGCGACGACTTCCTGCAGGTCGCGCGGCTGGACCTGGCCAGCGCGCGCAAGTACCTGCTGCGCGAGGTTCCGCGCGATTCGCTGCCGGCGATCCTGTCGCAGGTGGCGTTCCTGGCGCTCGGCCGGATCGTCCTGCCGCTCGCGCACTGGCTGAACCCGCGCGAGCCGATGGGAGACCTGCGCGCAAGGAACCACGCATGACAGCAACTCCTGTCTTTTCCTACGAAGAATTCACCACCCGCAATATCGGCTTCGTGACCGAGGCCGAGCAGCAGCGGTTGCGCGACGCGCGCATCCTGGTCTGCGGCGTCGGCGGCATGGGTGGCGCCTGCCTGCAGGCGCTGGCACGCATGGGCGTCGGCGGCTTCGCGCTGGCCGACTTCGATGTGTTCGAAGTGTCCAACATGAACCGGCAGGTGTTTGCCAGCCTGGCCACAGTCGGCGTCGGCAAGGTCGAAGCCACGGTCGCGCAGCTGCGCCAGGTCAACCCGGCGCTGCAGATCGAGACGCTGGGCGAAGACTGGCCAGGCCTGCTCGACGACCTGCTGGGGCGCTACAAGATCGTGATCAACGGCATGGACGACATGGCCGCTGGCATCGCGCTCTACCGCAAGGCGCGCGAGCATGGCGCCACCGTCATCGATGCCTACACCGCGCCGCTGCCCTCCGTCACCGTGGTGCGGCCGCACGACCCGCGGCCGGAGCGGCGCCTGGGCTACCCGACCGCCGGCATGGACTGGCAGGCGCTGACGCCGGAGATCCGGCAGGCGTGCCTGGGCAAGGAACTGGAGTACGTCATGGTCCATTCCAGTTCGGTCCGGCATGTCGATCTTGCGATTGCGAAGGACCTGCTTTCGGGCAAGCGCAAGCGCATGTCGTTTGCGCCGATGGTGATCACCACCGGCAACCTGATGGCCTTCGAGGCAGCCAAGCTGGTGCTGGACCGGCCGCGGCTGGCGGATGCGCGCGGTTATTTCTTCAATCCATGGACCATGCGTGTAGAAACGCCGCGCAACGCGTTGGCCGCGTGGCTGATACGCGCCGCGGTGCGGCGCTTCATGGCGAGGCTGCTCCGTAATTAACGCGCTGGCCAGCGATGTCACCGTAACCTGGCTGGGCGCGCTGGGTTGCGGGCTCTACCTGCATTTCCTGTGGACGCGCCGCGAAGCCGGCACCGGCATCGCCACCGGACTGTTCCTGTTCGGCGTGCTGACGGCGTTGCTGGCGGTGCGGGGCTTTGCCTGGCTGCTCGGCGGCCCGCTGCTCGGCCGGCTGGTATTCGCCGCGGCTACGCTGCTGCCGATCGCGACCACGCTGTTTGCCGAGCAGTTGCTGCGGCGCCACCATCCGCTGTGGCTGAAGCTGCTTGCGCTCGCTGTGTCGGTGGTGTTCTTCGCCATCAACCTCGTTGCCGACCTGTCCACAAACGTGCCGCTGCTGCTGGCGTTCCTGGCCTGCTATGCGGTGGTGACGGCGAGCAACGGCTGGTTCCTGCTCTGGCTGCGCGAGGCCGACCTGTCCAGCAACGAAGAGCGGCTGGCGCGCGCGGTGGTCGTGGTGGTGGCGCTGGCCGTGCCACTGGCGGCGACGGATTTCCGCGAGGAACTCGGGCACGTGCCGGTCCGGCTGGGCGCGCTCGGGGCACTGGCTTTTGTCTATGTACTGCTGAGCTTGTCGGATTCGCACCGCGTCGTGCGCGGGCTGCTGGCGCATATTGCCGCGGCGCTGGTGTTTGCGGTGGTACTGGCCGGCGCCATGGCGCTGGCGTCGCACGGGCCGGGCCAGGGATTCGCGCAGGCCGGCCTGCGCGGCATGCCGGTGGCGCTGGCGTGGGTGTTGCTGACCGCCATCTTTGTCCGTATCCGCGCGGTTTCGCTGGCGGGAGACGGCAACGCCTTCCTGCGCTGGCTGCTCCATGCCCGGCTGGATACGCCGGACGGCTTCCTCCATTCGCTGCGGCGCCTGCCGCAGACGGCCGATCACGTGGTGCTGGGCGACGCGGAGCTGGCAGGCTATGCGCTGAGCGAGCTGTTCGCGCTGGCCGGCAAGCGGCGCGAGCCGGTGTCGATTGGCGATGCCAGGGCGTGGGCCCGGCAGCCCCAGGACACCGGCACCGGCAGCGGCAGCGGCATCGAAGCCGCGGAACAACTGGTCGACCTGATGGAACGCCATGAAATGACCCACGCCCTGCTGATTGCGCGGCAACCCGCCACGGTGGTGCTGCTGAACCTGCCGCAGGGCGCCAATGCTGCCATCGGCGAGCTGCGCGCCGCCGTCATCCTGCGGCTGGCGCGGCACCTGCGCCGACAGGAGCCCGCATGACCCTGGAACTGCGCGAAGGCGATTTCGACGCCTTCTTTGCTGCGCCGTTCGCCTGCTATGGCGACGATACCCATTTCGTCTCGCCGAAGAAGGGCGACCTCGCACGGGCACTGGATGCGGCGAAGAACCCCTTGTTCCAGCAGTTTGCGCGCCGCACCTGGTACACCGCGCACCGCGACGGGCGCATCGTGGGGCGCATCCTGGCCCATGTGCACGATGCCTCGAACCGGCTGTATGGGCAGAAGCGCGGGTATTTCGGCCTGTTCGACTGCATCGACGACATCGCGGTCGCGCGGGCGCTGCTCGATGCCGCCGCCAGCTGGGCCAGACGGCAAGGCTGCGACGAGCTGGCGGGCAGCTTCAACCTGACCATCACGCAGATGATCGGCATCGTCACCGATGGCTTCGGGCACGCGCCGTACACCTACCAGGAATACACGCCGCCGCACATTGCCCGGCTGCTCGAAGCCTGCGGCTTCGAGCGCATCTTCCCGATGCGCACCTTCGAGATGGATGTGCGCGGCTACGACCCCGACCAGTTGCTCGGCGACCGGCAGCGTGCGCTGGCCAGCGATCCGGACTGGCAATTCAAGCCGATCCGCCGGCGCGGCTTCGAAGACCGCCTGCGCGAGGCGTGCGCGGTGCTGAACGACGGCTTTGCCGCCAACCCGATGTTCGTGCCGCTGACGGAAGCGGAATTCCTGTACCCCTGCGCCGGCATGATGTGGATCATCGACGAGCGCCTGTCCTACACCGCCTATTACCGCGGCGAGCCGGTCGGGGTGCTGCTGTGCGTGCCGGACCTCAACCCGTTCCTGCACGCCACCGGCTTCCGCCTGAAATGGTCGACGCTGTGGCACTTGCTGCGGTTCCGCGCCAACCGCAAGCGCGCGGCGGTGATCTTTTTCTCGGTACGCCAGGCGTTTCATGGCCAGGGCGTCAACGGCGTGCTGCTGCACCGTCTGCTGACGGCGATGCGCGGTGCCGGCTATTCGCACCTGGGCATCAGCTGGGTGTCGGATACGAATGGCGCGAGCCTGCGGCAGATGGAAAAACTGGGCGCCACCGAACTGCACCGCCTGCATCTGTTCCGCAGGGCGCTGGCGCCGGATCACGACAACTGACGATGCTGACACCTGACCGGCAACTGGCCATGGTCGCGCAGGCTGCGCGCGCCCCAAGTGCTCACAACATCCAGCCTGCCCGCTGGCATTTCGCAGGCGACCGCATCCTGCTGCTCGAAGATCCGGCGCGATGGCTGGCCGTGGGCGACCCGACCGGCCGGGACAACCAGATCGCGCTGGGCATGGCGTGGGAAGGCATGGCGCTGGCCTTGTCGACGATCGGCATTTCGCTGTCCCCGCCGGAGATTGCCGCGTTGCCCTACCCGCCCGTAGCCGCCGACTTGCGGGTCGCGGCCTCGGGCCAACTCCGGGCCGGTGCCAGCGCGGATCTCCTGGCTGCCGCCCCGGACCAGCGCCGCGCCTGGCGCGGCACGTTCGCCCGCGCCAACGCCGCGCAGCTCGCGGCCATGGACCAGTGCATCGCCACGCATGCCGCGGTTGTCACGGCGGCTGAGCCCGCCAGCACGGCGCAGATCGCCAACTGGCATGACGATGCCGCGGCGTTGGCCTTCCACGACCCGGCCTTTGCGCGCGAGTTGTTCTACTGGCTGCGCCTGTCCCCGCGCGCCGCTGGCTGGGCCCGCGACGGACTGTCGGCGGAGTGCATGGCGCTGTCGCGCTGGGAATCGATGGCAGCGTCGGTCGCGCTGCGGCCGGCGATAGTGCGCGTGCTGGCGGCGCTGTCGCTGACGGGCGTACTGGCCGCGGAAGGCGCCAAGGTCAACAGCGCCGCCCGGATCGTGCTGATCCACGCCGCGCGCGAAATGACGAATTTCGAAGTCGGGCGCCGGTGGTACCGCTTCTGGCTGGACATGGCCAGCCGGGGCATTGCCGGCGTGCCGATGTCGGCGCTGGCCGATTCGCCTCGCCACGCCGCATTGCTGGCCGGGCGCCAGCCGCTTCCAGCAGGGCACCGGCTGATCAACGTAATGCGTTTCGGCCCCGTACCTGGCGCAGCGATCCCCCGCAGTGCCAGGCTGCCGGCGGAAGAACTGCTGCAGGCGGACGACCCGCGCTAGAGCAGCTTCAGGAATTCCAGCAGCGCATCCTTGTCGCTTTCCGACAGGGCGGTGAACTCCCGCTCATGGCCCCGGTTGTCGCGCCCCGCCGTCGCGGTGTCATAGAGCAAGGGGCTCGACCATGGCCGGTAGTCCGGCGGATAGACCCACGTCCCTTGCGCGCCGGGCCGCCCGGCGATCCCCACCCTGGCGTAGTCCAGCGCATGGCCGCCGACCCAGAACCGGCGCGGGCGCGCCTCCGGATGCATCAGGTGCCACAACGTGGGCACCGAGCCGTTGTGCAGGTAAGGCGCCGTCGCCCAAAGGCCGGACAGTACGGGTGCCACATAGCCGCCGGTGTTGGCCGCATCGATATGCTTGCCCAGCGCAGAGCGCCCGATGGCCCGCAGCAGGCCCGCATCGATCGCCTGCCAGCGCGTGGCATCGGTGCCGAGTTCCGCCTGCGCCACCAGCCGGTTGGGATAGCTGACCAGCCGGGGCCGCGCCGCGTCGTGGCTGTAGCGGCCATGGCATTGCGCGCACTGCGCCGCATAGACACCGGCGCCGCGTGCCGCGCGGACCCGGTCGACAGGACCGGGGAACGGCGGCGGCGTGTAGCCCGCCATGAACCGCATCACGTCTTCCACCTGCGGGATGGCGCGGCTGGCGCGATCCGGCGGCATGCCCATGGTCGGCACGGTAAAGAACGCCACGATGTGCGCGAGACGCCCAGGGTCTTTAGCGGCATCCGGGGCGACCGGCGCAAAGCGCGCCGCCCCCTTGTTGGTATAAACGCCGTCATAGAGCAGCGACGAGCGCAGTTGCCGGTCGCCAAGTTCCGGGATCGATGTCGAACCGCTCGCGCCCGCCCCCGCAGAGAGCAGATGGAACTGGAACTTCAGCGCCGCCACGCCATTGGTGCTGCCAGCCGCGCCATTGCTGAACGGCAACGGCGCATCGCCGCTGGCCTCAAGTTCGTCGATCCGCTTGACCAGCCGCGGCCAGACGAACTTGCGGATGGTGGCCAGTTCATCCGCCGAGGTATCGGGATACAGGCGCGGAATGGCGGCCAGCAGCTTGTCGGGATCGGACTTGACCCGCTTGACCGCCTGGTAGACCGCGTTGACGAAGCCATCGAGGTTGAGCGATGTATTCGGCAAGCCCAGCCACACCTCGCCGGTCGGCTGGCCGTCCCTGCCATAAGTCACGCCCGCATGACACGCGGCGCAACCCAGGTTCGAGACTTCCAGCCGGATCCTGGGCAGGTCGCGGCCGACAGTGCCGCTGACGATGCCAAGCGGCTTGTCGAACCGCGGTTGCTTCGCGAGCGGCCAGTTCAGGATGCCGTCGGGATAGATAAACCCGAACTCCCGCAGCGCGCGCCGCAACGTTTCCGGCGCCGGCGCCGCGTCCGGGGTGTATGCCAGCACCAGCGCGGTCGTGGCCAGCTTCCACGGCAGCGCGTTGGTTTCCAGCGTATCGGTGCTCAGGCCGCCGAAGTCGTCGAACACAAAGCGGGCCGCGCCGATCTGCTGCGGCGTACCACCGGCGGCAAACCCGCGCATGTCCGCGGATTCACCGTCGGCATAGCCACGCAGGAAATCGCAGCCTGACAGCGTGAGCAGGACCAGCCCTATGGGGATTGCGCGTGCAAGAGGCATCGTCGTCGCCGATGGATCAAGCTTCGCATTCTAATCGGTGGGGACGATGGCGGGCCGGCATGCCGCGCCCGTATATCAGACGGGACACCGGGCAATCGTCGTTTCCAACGAGCGTAGCGACGAGTGGCGGCCTCTAGAATCGCGAAAAAATGCGGCGCGTCACTTCGGTCGCCGCCACCACCATGGAGACACCATGCGCGCCAATGCACGCCGCCATTCCCGTACGTTCGTCCGACCTATTTTCGCCAGCACCGCGCTCGTATGCGGCGCCGCCATGCTGCCCGGCATCGCCGCGGCGCAAGCCAATGCCGATTTCCCGACAAGCCAGTCAGGCTGGTAGTGCCCTACCCGGCGCGCGGCCCGACGGACACGGGCTCGCGCATCATCGGCCAGAAGCTGGGCGAAGCGCTAGGCCAGCCAATAGTTATCGAGAACCGGCCGGGCGCATCGGGCACGATCGGTACCGAATCCGTGGCGCGCAGCGCGCCGGACAGCTATACCGAAACAACGGTGACCGGGATTGGAACCCCGAACGTCATAGTCGGACTGCCGCTCCAGCAGTAATTGTGTCCATGCGCTCGCGCGCCGTTGCATCCTACGGCGGGCCGGGCGAGGCACCGGTAAGGCTGGCCGGTTTCCTATGACGCCGGTAGTTCCAACCTCGCCGTCAGGCCCGCCACCTCCGACAATGCCTTTCTCGAAAGATTGGCCGCGTCGGCCATCTTATCCGTCTCCCCCTTGCGCGCTTACCAGCAGGGAGTCGTTTGAGCGCAGCGCCGACTTCGATGCGGGTGTGCTCGCCTCGCGCGACTTCCTGCTGGTGGAACAACACAAATTGCGCTCTCCCTTGGCGCACAGTTTGGCCCCATCGCTGCTGCAAGTAGCCTGGCAACAGAGCATGCAGGACCGATAGCCCGAGTTTCAATCCGGATTCAACACGATCTTCAGGGCGTACATTCAGGTAACGCTGGAATTCGGTGAAGTCAATCTCGAATACTGGCACGTCCTGACCTACCTGCAAGAGTGCCCGTCCCACTTAATGTCCTGACCGGGCCTCAGGCCCGGTCAGTTTTCCGCTCAAGTACTTCCTTCCGGTTCCCGATAGCGTTGTTTTGCGCTATTGCGACCCTCGTTCGCGCTCGACCCGCCCCACATTGATCAAAAGAAAAACAAATGAAAATTTCGAGAAATTTTCAGATTCATCCTATTGTTTCCGCAATCGTGCGTGATTAGTCTCCCTTCCGATATTGCTGCTCGCAGTGCCCCCCGAGTGCGGGGCGGCATACCGACCCGCCTTTCCTTCCCCAAATCGGTTTTCTTCCGTCACGCGGGGATAACGATTCTCTAAGAACCAGAGGCAAGAAGAATGAATAAGCTCGCAGTCCTGGCAAGTGTCGTTTCCACAGCAGTGCTGCTCACCGCTTGCGGCGGTGGCGGCGATGACAACAACAGCGGCTCCAGCACGGCACAAGGCAACGCCGGAGCGAACGGGGGCGCCTCAACGCCGGCTCCCGCCCCAGCGCCGGCCGCCTTCTCGTGCCCGGACAGCTATCGCAAGCTGACGCTCTCAAACAGTTCGGTGCCCAATGCCTCGATGTCGATCGTCACGGACGACAACGTCGCCAAGTTGACCGTCAAGACGCCGGCAAGCGGGCTCACGAACGTGACCATTTGCCTGGGCAAGCCAAATCCGGTCCCTGCCGGGGTCAGCGCCGATCATGTCTACGAACTGAGGACCGATGGCGCTTATGCGAGTCTCATCAATCCACAGCTCACGCTGACCTTCACCACGGCAAGCACCTTGACCGTGGCACCGACGATCGAAACCGCGCAGAGCACGGCCAGTGGCGTGACCTATGCCGCAGCGCCTGGCAGTAGCGGCACCGTCAACGGCACCAATGTGACCGTGACCGCCTCGGCGCCGGCTGCCGGCGTCTATGTCGTGCGCCTGCCGCACTGACCGCTGCCGTACGGAACGGCCCCTCGCGTCGCCAGGAGCTTGGGGCCATCTGCGTTTCCGGCGCATTCTGCCGCCGGCTGTCAGCTGATTGTCCAGTCGTCGATCCATGAACAAGAATCTCTATCGTATCGTCTTCAATTCCGCGCGCAGGATGCTGGTTCCCGTGCAGGAGAGTGCCAATGGCTGCGGCAAAGGATGGCTTGGCAGCAGCGGCATTCCGGCGGCGAGAACGATCGTGACGCGCTTCGCGGTACCCGCGCTGACGCTGGGTACCTGGATGGCGCTGGGCGTGCCGATGATAAGTACCGCCCAAGTGGTGGCTGACCCGAACGCCGGCGCCAACCGGCCGACCGTAGTGCAGACGGCAAACGGCATCCAGCAGGTGAACATCACCCGGCCCTCCGCCGCCGGGGTGTCCACCAACGGCTACACGCAATTCGATGTACCGAAGGCTGGCGTGATCCTGAACAACTCGCCGGTCGTCTCGAACACCCAGCAGGCGGGGTATGTGAACGGCAACCCGAACCTGCTGCCTGGCGGCAGCGCCCGAATTATCGTCAACCAGGTCGACAGCCCCAACGCGAGCCAATTGCGCGGCTATGTCGAAGTGGCAGGCCCCGGTGCCCAAGTGGTGATCAGCAACCCGAACGGGATATACGTGGACGGGGCCGGCTTCATCAACACCACCCGTGCGACCCTGACCACGGGTACGCCGGTGTTTGGCGGCAGCGGCAGCCTGGACGCCTACCGCGTCACAGGCGGGCAAATCACGGTAGCGGGCGACGGGCTCAACGCAGCGAACCTCGATCAGGTCGATCTGATCGCACGCGCGGTGCAAGCCAACGCGGCCGTCTTTGGCAACCAGTTGAACGTCATCGCGGGCGCCAACCAGGTCGATGCCAACACACTGGTGGCCACGCCGATTGCGGGTTCGGGGGCGGCACCGGCACTTGGCATCGACGTGAGCCAGTTGGGCGGCATGTACGCCAACAAGATCCTGCTCGCCTCGACCGAGCATGGCGTCGGCGTGTCCTTGCGCGGCGTGCAGGCGGCGCAGGCCGGCGACCTGACCCTGACGGCGCAGGGCCAGTTGATCCTGGCCGGCCAGACCAACGCCAGCGGCAACCTCGTGGCCTATGCGCGTGACGGTATCGACAACAGCGGTACCACCTACGCCAGGGGCGCGGCCTCGATCAACACCGACGGGTCGCTGACCAACAGCGGCACGCTCGCCGCGCAGCAGTGGCTTAATGCCTATGGCGGCACCGTCAGCTCCACCGGCACGTTGGCGGCAGGCTTGAACGAGGACGGCACGGCGGCCGGCCCCTCCGACCTCGCGGTGGTCGCCACCAGCGGCGCCGTGTCGGCCACGGGACGGAATATCGCCAGCGGCAACGCCACCATCCAGGGCTCCAGCACCAACCTGGCCGGCAGCCAGACCTCGGCGGGCGGCAACCTGAGCCTGGCAGCGAGTTCCGGCAACCTGGACCTGACCGGCGCCACCACGACCGCCGTCGCGGGACTGTTGGCCAGCGCCTCGGGCGCCATCGTCAATGACCGGGGCAACCTGTCCAGCGGGGCCGCTGCCACCCTGACAGCGGGCAGCTTGTCCAACCAGGCCGGCCAGGTCGTCTCGCAAGGCCCTACCAACATCCAAACGGCAGGCACCATCAACAACATGCAAGGCGTCGTTCAGTCCGGCGGCGCCTTGCACGCCAGTGGCGCGTCGCTGGACAACACCGCCGGCCGCATCACCTCGCTGAACGGTGACGGCCTGTCGATCCAGACCAGCGGCGCGCTTGTCAACGCGGCCGGCACCACCGCCAGCGGTGCCCAGGGCGGCGTGATCGGCGGCAATGGCAACGTCCAGCTCGCCGCTGGGGCCATGACCAACCACGGCCAGATCAACACGCTGGGCGACGCCCAAGTCAATGCGGCCACGCTTGATAACGATGCCGGCAGCCTGACTGCAGGCGGTGCGCTCGCCACAACCGTGGCTGGCGCCACGAGCAACCGCCAGGGCGTGGTGTCGGGCGGCAACACCAGCCTGTCGGCGCAATCGCTGGACAATACCGGCGGGGTCGTGGAAGGCGACCAGCTTGCCGTCCGCGCCACCGGCGAGCTGATCAACCGGGGTGGCGCCCTCCGTCAATATGGCGAAACGGATGCGACGATTGCCGCAGGCGGCACGCTGGACAACACCGGTGGCGAGGTCATGGCGAACGGCCAGAACCTGACCGTGCAGGCCGGCACGCTGGTCAACGGCAGCGGCAGCATCTCGCACGCCGGCTCGGGCGCGCTGGCCATCACCAGCCAGGGTGCGGCCAGCAATGCCGGGGGCGCAATCCAGACCAATGGCGATCTCCAGGCGCAAGCCTTCACGCTGAACAATGCCCAGGGCGTGATGTCGGCGCAGCGCCTGGCAACGATCCAGGCCATCGGTGACCTGCTTAACCGGCAAGGCGCAGTGTACGGCCAGAGCGGCCTTACGGTCACTAGCGGCGGCCAGCTGGACAACACGGCGGGCTCGGCGCAAACCGGCGGCGACCTGTCGGTGACGGCGGCCGGGGCGCTGACCAATGTCGACGGCACCATTGCCGCCAACGGCGAACACGGCCAGGCGACCGTGGCCGCAGCGAGCGTCGACAACACGCGCGGCTATCTCGCCAATGCCGGCGATGGCGCCACCACGGTGACGGGCACCACTGGCCTGATCAACACCGGGGGCCAGATCGGCGGCAATGGCGATGTGACCATCAACACGCAGACGCTGACGAATACCAATGACGGCACGGCGGGCGGGTTCGTGGCGGTGGGCGGCGCGCTGAACCTGAACATCACGCACCGGGTCGACAACCGCCAGGGCACGCTCTACGGCGGCAATGGCCTGACGCTGGACAGCCAGAATGCCACCTTCGTCAACGATGGCGGCCAGGTGCTGGGCAGGACCGATGTCAGCCTCAAGGTGGCGTCCCTCTCCAACGCCGATGGCGCGATCAAGGCTAACCAGGACATCGCCGTGCAAGGCGCGGTGTCGGGCAGCGGCGACATGACCGCCGGGCGCAACCTTGCGCTAGACGTGAACGGTGACTACACCAACGACGCGGCCAACCGCCTGCACGCCGATGGCGACATGCGGGTATACGCCACCGGCACGCTCACCAATACCGCGACGCTAGCCGCCGCCGGGGCGCTGACCGCCTCGGGCGCCAAGGTGGTGAATGCGGCTGGGGCGAACATCAATTCGTCCAGCACCACGGT
>NZ_JBIVHB010000032.1:0-58592 GCF_044748965.1 Cupriavidus sp. NPDC089707 | reverse complement strand
CATTTCATCAACCCGAAGCAGGTCGAGAATGTCGTCGACCACATCATCCAGCTGACCGACGGCGGCGCGGACTACTCGTTCGAATGCATCGGCAACACGCAGGTCATGCGCCAGGCGCTGGAGTGCTGCCACAAGGGCTGGGGCAAGTCGATCATCATCGGCGTGGCCGAGGCCGGTGCCGAGATCTCGACGCGTCCGTTCCAGTTGGTGACCGGCCGCGAGTGGAAGGGCTCGGCCTTCGGCGGCGCGCGCGGCCGCACCGATGTGCCCAAGATCGTCGACTGGTACATGGAAGGCAAGCTCAATATCGACGACCTGATCACGCACACGCTGCCGCTGGAGCGCATCAACGAAGGCCTCGACCTGATGAAGCGCGGCGAGTCGATCCGCTCGGTGGTGCTGTACTGAGGCGCGCGCCGTGGAGCTGATCTCGCTACACGGCTGCCACGGCGGCGTGCAGCGCTTCTAGCGGAAGGGGCTCGTCAAGCTACGCCGGCGAGGTCGTCAACACCGGTGCTGGCAAAGCGCTCGCGGTAAGCGGCGGGGGTGACATTCAGCCGCCGCTGGAATGTCTGCCTCAACCTCACCTCTGATCCAAAGCCGCTCTCCATGGCGACCCACTTCAGCGGCTGCTCGCTGTCTTCGAGCAGTCGGCGGGCCGCATCCAGCCGTGTCTGCTCGACATAAGCCGAAGGCGTGTGTCCGGTCTCCTTCTGGAACACCCTGGAGAAATTCCGCTCACTCATCGCAAAGCGCGCCGCTAGCACTTTCACCGAGAGATCCGCCTTCGGGGAGCGATGGATGTAGTCCTGGATATCGCGAACCCTTGGATGGACCGTCATCTGGCTGAGCAGGTGCTCGCTGAACTGCGACTGCCCGCCCGGCCGTTTCAAATAGACGACAAGATCTCTTGCCACCGACAGCGCGATATCGCGCCCCAGGTCCTCCTCTACCATGGCAAGGATCAGGTCGAACACGGCGGTCACGCCGGCCGACGTCCAGACATGCGCGTCGCGAATGAAGATGGCGTCGGCATCCACCAGTATCCCGGGATACCGCTGCCGCATGAGTTCCGCCACACTCCAGTGGGTAGCGGCGCGCCGGCCGCCGAGCAGGCCGGCTTCAGCGAGGAAAAAGCTCCCCGAGCAAAGCCCGACAATGGTTTTTATCCTGTCGGCAGACGTGCGGCACCAGTCCACGACGGCGCCACACGCCGCCAGGACATTGACGATGTCGCGGGCCCCCACGATGACCACCACATCGGCGGGTGGCAGGCCATCGAGCGGCCGCACTGCCTCGAGCGAAATCAGCGTATCGGAACGGATGGCGCCGGCATGCGGCCCGACGATCCGCAGTTCGTACTTCGGATCACAGCCGAGCTGCCGCAAACGGGTGTTGGCATAGTCGAAGACATTGATAGCGCCAACGGCTTCTATTGCCTTGAATCCGGGATAGATGACGATGTCTACAGTAGTTCTCATGCTGCACAGGCGTCGGGTACGGCGCGGTCGGATTTCCTGACCGCATGCGTCAAACGCTGATTGTATCCACGGGCCTCGATATGAGGCACTGGATCGGAAGACATAGGACGTCACTTCGGTCCGCTGCTGAGTGCGCGCTGGATGCGGCGCGCCCAAAACCAGCCAACGCACTCTCTCCTGTTCGACGTGCCCTGCCCGCCTTAAGATTAATTGTTGGCTGTCGCTGGCCCCATCCGGGGGACAAAGCCCCATGCGCTGCGCAAACTGCGGGTTCGAGAATCCGACAGGCGCCAAATTCTGTGAGGAATGTGGCGCCAGGCAGGGGCGCGTCTGCCCGGCCTGCGGGCAGGAGGCGGCTGCAAGTGCCAAATTCTGCAGCGAATGCGGTGCTCCCTTAAGTGCTCCGGCAAGTGCTTCCTCAAGCGCACCCTCAAACGTACCCTCAAGCGCGACGCGGCCGCCCACGGCAACTGCGTCCGGCACTCCCATCGACTACACACCGCCCTATCTGGCCGAGCGCATTCGCTCGGCGCAGGCAGAGATGGAAGCCCGCGGCCAGGCCGACGGCGAGCGCAAGATGGTCACCGCCCTGTTTGCCGACATGGCGGGCTCGACCGCGCTGATCCATGATCTCGATCCCGAGGATGCCCGCCGCCTGATCGACCCGGTACTGGCGTTGATGATGGAGGCCGTGCATCACTATGAGGGCTTTGTGGCCAAGTCGATGGGCGATGGCATCCTGGCGCTGTTCGGCGCCCCCATCGCCAACGAAGACCATCCGCAGCGGGCCTTGCTGGCGGCCCTGCGCATGCAGGAAGCGATGCGCCATTACGCCGACGGCGTGCGCCTCGCCCAGGGCATCGCCCTGCAGATCCGGGTCGGCATCAACTCCGGCGAAGTCGTGGTGCGCACGATCCGCATCAAGGACCTGCACACCGACTACGACCCGGTGGGGAATTCGATCCATATTGCTTCGCGCATGGAGAGCATCGCCGTGCCCGGCTCGATCGTCGCGAGCGAACACACCCGCAACCTGACCGAAGGCTATTTCGCGTTCAAGGCGCTCGGCGCGACGCCGATCAAGGGCTTGCCCGAGCCGCTCGCGGTCTTCGAAGTCCTCGGCCTCGGTCCGCTGCGTACCCGGCTGCAAGTTTCGGCCAGCCGCGGGCTGGCGCGCTTTGTCGGCCGCACCCGCGAGCTCGAAGCCTTGCAGGAAGCGCGCGCACGGGCACGGGCCGGGCACGGGCAGATCGTCGGCCTGGTGGGCGAACCGGGCGTGGGCAAGTCGCGGCTTTGCCACGAGTTCAAGCTGCTTGCGCCGCGCGATTGCCTGGTGCTCGAAACCTTCTCGGTCTCCCACGGCAAGGCCTATCCATACCTGCCGCTGATCGAGCTCCTGCGGAACTACTGCCAGATCACCGCGCAGGACGATGAGCGCCGGCGGCGCGAGAAGCTTACCGGCAAGCTGCTCACGCTGGATCGCGGGCTGGAAGACAGCCTGCCTTATCTTTGCCACCTGCTGGGCGCCGCCGAGCCGGGCTCGGCACTGACGCAGATGGACACCCAGGTCCGGCAGCAACGCACCTTCGAAGCGATCAAGCGCCTGCTCGTGCGCGAAAGCCTGACCCAGCCGCTGGAGCTGATCATCGAAGACCTGCAGTGGCTCGACAGCGAAACCGAGGCATTCCTGGGCTTCCTCGGCGAGAGCGTGCCGAGCGCCCGCATCCTGCTACTGGTCAATTTCCGGCCGGAATACCGGCACGACTGGAGCCGCAAGAGCTATTACACCCAGCTACGCCTGGATCCCCTGGGCGCTGCCGAGGCGCGGGAACTGCTGCGCGCCTTGCTCGGCGACGCCAACGGGCTTGGCCGGCTCGAGCAACTGATCCTGGAGCAGACCGAAGGCAATCCCTTCTTTATCGAGGAAGTGGTGCAGGACCTGGTCGAAGGGCAGGTCCTGCGCGGCGAGCGCGGGCATTACCGCCTCGAGCAAGTTCCGGGCAAGCTGCACATCCCTGCCACCGTGCAGGGGGTGCTCGCCGCGCGCATCGACCGCCTGCAACCGGCCGAGAAAGCGCTGCTGCAAACCCTGGCGGTGATCGGCAAGGTCTTTCCCTGGAGCCTCCTGGTGCGCGTCGTCGAACAGCCGGAGGACAAGACGAAGACCCTGCTGGCGCGGCTGCAAGCCGGGGAGTTCATCTACGAGCAGCCGGCATTTCCCGAAGTGGAGTACAGCTTCAAGCATGCACTGACCCAAGAGGTGACCTACGGCTCCCTGCTGAGCGAGCGGCGCCGCGCACTGCATGAACGCACCGCCCAGGCGGTCGAGGCGCTGTTCGGCGCCCAGCTCGAGGAGCACTGCAGCGAGCTGGCCTATCACTTCAGCCGCAGCGGCAATACGCCGAAGGCAGTGGAATACCTGCACCGTGCCGGGCGCCAGGCCGTGCAGCGCTCGGCTGACGCCGAGGCGGTCACCCACCTCACCATGGCGCTCAACTTGCTCGCCACGCTGCCCGATGGCCAGGAGCGCGCACGCGAGGAACTCGCTATCCAGCTTGCCCTCGGTCCGGCCTGGATGGCCGCCAAAGGCTTTGCTGCCCCGGAGGTGGGAGACACCTACACGCGCGCGCTGGCACTGTGCCGGCAACTCGGCGAGACGGCCCAGTTGTTTACTGCCCTGATGGGACTGCGCACGTTCTATACGGTCCGTGCGGAACTCCGGACTGCGCGAGGGCTGGCGGACCAGCTGCTCGGCCTGGCCGAACAGGCGCAGGAGCTTGCGTTGCAGGTCCAGGCGCGCCGGGCCCTGGGCGCCAATCTCTTCTATCTTGGCGAACTGGTTCCTGCCCGCGAGCGTCTGGAACAGGCCATGGCTCTCTATGACCCGGAGCTGCACCGCTCGCATGCCTATGTCTATGGCCTGGAACCCGGCGTGCAGGGGCTCGCGCTGCTGGCCATGGACCTGTGGCTGCTCGGCTATCCCGACCAGGGCTGCGTGCGCAGCCAGGAGGCGCTGGCCCTGGCCCGGACCCCATCCCATCCTTCCGACTCGGCGGATGCGCTGATCGCCGCCGCCGAGGTCCGCCTGTTCCGCGGCGAGATCCAGCCGGCCCACGAACTCGCCCAGGCGCTCGTCGCCCTCGCCACCGACCATGGCTTGCCGTACGGTCTGGCCTGCGGAACCATACTGACGGGCTGGGCGCTGGCAGCAGAGGGTCGCACGGCAGAGGGCATTGACCTCATCCGAAATGGCTTGAGCGCCTACCGCGCCACCGGCGCCGAGCTGTTGCGGACGCATTTCCTGGCGCTACTGGCCGAGACCTGTGCCAGGGCGGGACAGCTCGAGGCAGGCCTTGCCGCAGTGGACGAGGCGCTGGGCGTCGCAGACCGGACGGACGAACGGATTCACGAGGCGGAACTGCATCGGCTCAAGGGCGAGCTGACGCTGCTGGCACCGGGCCGCCCGGAGGACGGCAACCGGTGCGCCCGCGACGCCGAAGCCTGCTTCCTGCGTGCGCTCGCGATCGCACGCGGGCAAGGGGCCCAATCGCTGGCATTGCGCGCCGTGTTATCCCTGGGCCGGTTGTGGCAGCAGCAGGGCCGGCAGGCCGAGGCCCGTCCCTTGCTGTCGGAATGCTATGGCTGGTTCAGCGAAGGCTTCGATACGGCAGACCTGCGCGCAGCCAGGGTTCTGCTCGCCGGACTCGGCTAGCGCCGCATCATTCGGCCGCGATCGTGGTGACCGGAATCCAGCGCCCATCCTTGACCTGATAGAGGGTCGACGTCGGATTTTTCAGGTCGCCGATCGCGTCGAAGGCAATCTTTCCGGTAATGCCTTCATATTGCGTGGCACGGAGTGCCGGCACAAATTCGGCCGGCTTTGCGGAATTGGCCTGCCTCATCGCGTTGATCGCCACCCACGCGGCGTCATACGCAAAAGGGGAATAGGTCAGGATATCTGTGCCAAAGCGCTTCCTGAAGGTCTGCATGAAGGCCTTGCCTCGCATCAGCGATTCGATCGGGCGCCCGTATTCCCAGGCCATCGCGCCTTCCGCATCGCGACCCGCTACGTTGAGAAAAATGCTGTCGGCAATGCCACCGCTGCCGACAAACTGGGCGCGCATACCCAACTGCTTCATGCGCTTCACGATGCGCGCGGCCTGGTAGTTGCCACCGCCGAAGAACAGCAGATCGGCGTTCGTCCCCCGGATAGTCGTCAACTGTGCGTTGATGTCGATCGCCTTGTCGTTGGTGTATTCCGCTATCGCGATCTTGCCGCCGGCGGCAGTGACGGCCTGCTTGAACTCGTCCACTGCCCCGTGGCCGAACGCAGTCCGGTCATCCATCACGGCAATGCGCTGCGCCTTCATGACATTGACAGCGTACTTCCCCGCCATGCCGGAGTTTTGCGTATCGGTCGCAATGATACGGAAGACCGTCTTCAGTCCTTGATGCGTGATGTCCGGATTGGATGCCGCGGGAAGGATCAACGGAATCCCTGCCTTGGCGAAGATCGGCGCGCACGGCAGGGCGACGCCCGAGTTGTAGTAGCCGACCACCGCGGCCACCTCGTCGTCGACCAGCTTCTGCGCGACCTGAACCCCGATGCGCGGATCGCTTTGGTCGTCCACCGCATCGATCTCGAAACGGACCTCCTGGCCGCCCAGCCTGATGCGCTGCGCATTGGCTTCTTCGACAGCCAGGCGAACACCGTTCTGCATGTCCTTGCCATTGGCGGCATTGATACCGGTCAGGGGACTGGACACCCCGATTTTGACAATTTGTTGCCCATAGGCCTGGCTGAAGGCGCAGGTCAGCAACAAGGCGCCCAGGCTTGTCACGAGCAGCCGTCGGGAAAGATCGATCATGGGTTCAATGCCGGCGACACAGTAATCGGGGGCGGCGCCATCCGTGCGCACCGTGACTCGATTCTAATGTAACCGTGGCGCCGGCGAGGCGCCGGCGGGGGATATCAGGGAGTACCTGGAAGATCCCCCGTGCCTGGCTTTGACCGTTACAGCCATTCGGTCTCGAACGGGAATGTCGATAACGGCGTACATCCCGCGTTGGTCAGCAAGACCTGCTGCTCGAGCTTGACGCCTTCTTCCCCACCTTCTTCGCCGATGTAGCTTTCAATGCACAACGTCATCCCGCTCTCGAAGACGCCGTCGTAGCCGCCGCCTTCCCAATCGCTGTAGTACGCCACCGACGGATATTCATCCACCATGCCGATGCCATGCGCCAGGCAGCTGTAGCGGTTCTGGTGGTAAGCCGACGGCATATCCCAGCTGCGCTGCGCATATTCCTTGAAGGTCATGCCGGGACGCAGCAGTTCCATGTTCGTGTGCAACTGGGTATGCGCCGCCGCATATAAACGACGCTGCTTGTCCGTGGGACGAACGTGGCCAACGGTCCAGGTGCGGGAAATATCGGCGCAATATCCGTGCGGGCCGATCAAGTCGGTGTCGAACGCAATCAGCTCCCCTTTCTTCATGATCCGCGGGCTGCATTCCTGCATCCACGGATTGGTGCGCGGGCCGGAAGCCAGCAACCGTGTCTCGATCCATTCTCCGCCGAGCCGGATATTCTCGTAATGCAGATGGGCCCACAGGTCCTGCTCGCTCATGCCTGGCGCCAGCGCGTCATGCATGCGCTGGATGCCCTGCTCGCAGGCCGCCACCGCGGCCTGCACCAGGACAAGCTCGTCCGCCGACTTGACGGCCCGTGCGCGCTCCATCACGGCCTGCCCGTCGGCAAGCCTGATGCCTTGCCCGAGCAGCGCGTGGACGCCTTCGGGATCCAGCCTGTCGACCGCGATCCGCATATCCGCGGGCGCATGCTGTCGCAACAGGTCCGCGATCTCGTTCGCCCATGCCCTGGCCTTGCGCTCCGACTCCGGGCCGGCGCTGAAGTAGTTCCAGCAGGTGGCCCCGCGGATTTCTGCATCGAGCGCGACGCCGCGCCAGACGTGCTCACAGTTGTGAAACTCGAAGGCGATTATCGGGCCATGCGCAAAGACGACAACATAGCGGGTCGGATTTCTTCCGGTCCATACCTGCATGTTCGACGTATCGGTCGCGTAGCGGATGTTCACCGGGTCGTACAAGATGATGGCGGGACAGCGCTGCGCCAGAAGTTCCTTCCTCACTCGCGCCAGGCGATATGCGCGCACACGTTCCATCAGGCCATCGGATACGGCGTGATTGCTTTCCGTTTCCTTCATCGATACAGCGTGCAGGGTGCTAACCGCGGACATTGCTCCTCCTATTAGTAGGTGTACTTAGGAGGCTCAGTATCGAAAGGAGGAAAATGCGAGTCAACGCGCTATATTTTCGCGCTGACATTACATTAAGTTATTCGACGGAAGGAAGCGCCGCGTTGGCGCGCCGGCGCTTCCTTCCGCGCCGGAGAATCCCCGCCGTCAACGGATGGCGACGTCCTCGCGCAGCCAGTCGATCAACCGGGTCACTACGGGGGTGATGGACCGGCCGTGGGGAACGATCACAAAATAGGCGTCCGTGGGCTTCGAGGATGCGTCCGTGAGACGAACCAGTTCCCCCTTCGCCAGCAGGTCGTGGACCATCCGGCTCCAGCCCAGTGCAACACCTTGCCCGAATCTCGCCGCCTGCACCGCGTCGGTGTACAGGCTGCAACGCAGCACATAGTTGAGTCTTGCCGGACGGTAACCCACCGAGCGAAACCATCCTTCCCACCCCATCCACCCTTCATAGGTGGAATCCGAGTCGATGAGCGGGAGCGTGGCGAGATCCTGCAGTGACTCCGGCGTCTTGTTCTCGGCCAGGAAGGCGGGTGAGCACACGGGAAATACTTCTTCGTCGAACAGCAGCGTCGAAGTGCCGTCTCCCCACTTGCCATCGCCATAGCGCACCGCAACATCCACCTCCACGTGCCGCAGGTCGGCCGTGAACATCTGCGTGGTCAACCGCAATTGCAGTGGTGGGTCCAGACGCTTGAGGTTCGGAAGTCTGGGCATCAGGCGGAACTGCGCGAACGGTGCCGTCGACGCAAGGACAAGCTCCTGCTGTTCAGACCCGGTCGACAGGCGGTCGAATACGCCGGCAATCTTCTGCATCGATTCGGCAACAACGAGGTATAGCGCCTGGCCCTCCTTTGTCAGAGCGATAGAACGATGCATCCGATGAAAGAGCCGGACGTTGAGCGTCTCTTCCAGGAAGCGGACTTGCCGGCTTACCGCCGCCTGAGTCACCCCCAATTCTGTCGCGGCGAGCGTGAAGCTGCTTAAGCGGGCGACCGCTTCAAACTCGACCAGTGCCGTCAAGGACGGCACGATCCGTCGGTATCCCTTCGTTACTTTTGTGGCTCGCATTGAATCTCTTGTCTCGGATAGCGCGGGACCTTCGGTCTTGCCTCTCGCAGGCGCTGTCGCCGGCGCTTCCGGAAGCACTGGATTGGGGTATTCCCTGCCCGGAAATCGTCGTTCCCTGCCTCCGGATTCACAAGGATGGGGCGCCCGCTTTGCATAACTTAGAGTAATGCCAAACGAAGAATAAAGCACGTTGACCCACCCCATGGCGAACACAATAATCGCCCTGCAAAAGCACAACGAAAAGCACAACGAAGTCAACGCCATTGGATTGGAGATACAACATGTCCGCCCCCACACTCAAGACTCATCGTGAACTGCTCGACAGCCGGGAGCCCGGCTTCGGGATGCCTGGCGAGCTATTCGGTCGACAAGACATCTTCGAAACGGATGTGGAAGTCTTCTTTCGCAAGCTGTGGATTCTTGTTGCCGTAACCGCCGACGTGCCCGAGCCAGGCGACGTCTACGCCGTCGACATCGGCAAGGAGTCGATACTGATCGTGCGCGACGACGATGAAAACATCCGTGCCTTCCGCAACATCTGCCGGCACCGTGGCTCGCGCCTGATGAAGCAGGCGGGCAAAGCCAGCGTTGGCATGCTGGTCTGCCCGTATCACCAGTGGACGTATGACCTGGATGGCAGCCTGCGCCATGCAACCCATATGGGCAAGGACTTCAACACAAAATGCCGGAGCCTGATTCCGGTTCACGTCAAGGTTGTCGGCGCCCACGTCTTCGTTTGCCTGGCGGACGAGGCGCCCGAGGATATCGCCAAGCTCGAGACGGTGATGACGCCGCGGTTTGCACCGCACCAGATGCAGCGCACAAAGATCGCGCACGAGATGAGCATCATCGAGAACGGCAACTGGAAGCTCGTCATGGAGAACAACCGTGAGTGCTATCACTGCGGCGGTACGCATCCGGAACTGACCCTTTCGTTCCTCGCGCACGACTTCGGATTTTGTCCGGACGGCCAGAGCGAAGAAACCATCCAGGACTATGAGCAATACCTGAAGCGAAATGCCGCCCGGAAGGACGAGTGGGAGAAGGACGGCTACGTTTGCGAACTGTTCGAATCCCTCGACGAGAGCGTGGAAACCAATTTCCGTACGCAACGGCTGGTGATTGCAGGCAACTGCGAATCCCAGACGATGGACACCAAGGTCGCAAGTACCAAACTGCTGGGCAATCTCGAGCGCCGCGACCTGGGCGATGTCCACATGTGGGGTCATCACTCCTGGACACATGTGATGAGTGACCACGCCATCATCGCGTGTATCCTGCCGCTTGCCCCGGATAAGACGCTGGTGCGCACCGTCTGGCTGGTGCATGAGGATGCCGTCGAGGGTGTCGACTATGACCTGAAGCGGCTCACGGAGGTCTGGACCGCGACGACACAGCAAGACGCGGAGCTGGTGGCCAATACCCACGCCGGCACGCAGGATCCTGGCTATATTCCCGGCCCGTACTCCAAGTACACGGAAGCCCCCCTCGATCAGTTCGCGCGCTGGTATGACGCGCGCCTGAAGGCACATGGCGTGTGAGCATTATCATGATAGTCAGAGACGCATTTTGTGTGAGCCAGCCGGCGTCGGACGCGACGGACCGTTTCACCACTTCCAGCACCTGGGAACGCGCCGACGCCCAGTGGGAGAGCCATGAGCGCCGGCGGCTGGTTTGCTGCCGGACTGTCGCGGAGACGCATGATGTGCGGACCTTCGTGTTCAGTGCCGAAAACGGACAGCCGTTCAGCTTTGAACCTGGCCAGTTCATTACCGTGTCGGCCGACATCGATGGCGAGACGGTCAGTCGTTGCTATACGATCTCGTCGCCACCGACCCGTCCCTACACGCTGTCCATCACCGTAAAGCGCACGCCTGGCGGGCGCATGTCAAACTGGCTGCATGACCATATGAAGCCAGGCGTCGTGCTGCACGCCTATGGTCCGGCTGGCATCTTCACGCCGGCGTCTGCCCCGGCAGCCAAGGCGCTCTATCTGTCCGCCGGCTCTGGCGTAACACCGCTCATGTCGATGACGAGGACGGCTTTCGATCTCGGATTGAATCGCGACATCGTCTTCGTGCACAGCGCGCGGAGCCCCGATGACATTATCTTCCGCGACGAGTTGAACGGGCTCTGCGCGGCCGCGGACAAGTTGAAAGTCATTCACGTGTGCGAAGGCCAGGGCACCGAGCGTGACTGGGGCGGCCCGCTGGGCAGGCTGAGCCTCGAACTCCTGCAACAGCAGGTGCCGGACTTCCGGGACCGCGAGGTGTTCACCTGTGGGCCGGCGGGATATATGAACTCGGTAAAGGAAGTCCTTCTGCAGGGCGGCCACAATCCCGCCCGGTACCATCAGGAAAGCTTCAATTTCGCCGAAACGGTGGAGCCGGTTGCCGATGCGCCTCCGTCGCCAACCGAGATCGGGGAATCGACCGCTTCCACGTACACGGTGCGCCTGGCGAAATCCGGAAAGACGTTCGCAATAACACCCTCCGAGACCGTCCTCGCAGCGGCACGAAAGGCCGGTGTCGCCTTGCCCTCCTCCTGCAGCCAAGGGCTGTGCGGCACGTGCAAGACAGCGGTACTGGAAGGCTCCGTCGAAATGCGCCACAACGGTGGCATCCGCCAGCGAGAAATCGATAAGGGCCTTCGCTTGATGTGCTGCAGCCGCGCGACGTCGGACCTTGTATTGGACCTCTAAATCCACCAGGCGCCGCAACTCCGCAGTCGCATCGAAGCGGAAAACTCCAGTGGCGGCGCCCCGCCATGTACGGCGATATCAGCGATGTTGAAAATCCGGTGAGGCGGTGTACCGCCACCTCACCGGATTTTTTTCGCCTTGTGGTGGGCGATGTCCGGAAGTTCCCGTCCTCCTGGCAACTCCCGGTTGTGCTGCCAATCTTCCGGTACTCGACCGAACCGGACTAATGGTGCTGATCATGTAGCCTGGCTCTGGCCTTGGCCGCAGCTGCCTTGATATGAAAACGGGGTCGGACCGCCAGGCTGGTCCGACCCCTTTATCTCAACACGCAACGCTTGCTGCAACTGCCTTACTTCTGTCCGAGCCAGACGGAGAACTTCTGATTCAGGTCGTCGGCATGGTCAGCCCAGAAGGCAACATTCACGTCGATGGCGTTCTTCTGGTTTTCCGGAGCGGTCGGGAGATACCGGGCAACCTTCTCGTCGACAAGCTTGGCCGACGACTGCCTCATGGGCCCCAGAGCCGTCGCGGATGCGAGCTTGGCGAGCGCTTCGGTGGACGTCGAATAGCGGATGAACTCCTGGGCCGCCTTCACATTCCTGGATCCCTTTACGATGGCATAACCTTCGATATTCTTGACCTGGCCATCCCACAGAAATCCAAAGGGCTTCTTGTCCTGCACCACAGCGGTATAGATGCGGTTTGGATAAGCGCTGGTCATGGACACCTCACCATCGGCCAACAGTTGCGGCGGCTGGGCGCCGGCTTCCCACCAGACAATGGAGGACTTGATCGTGTCCAGCTTCTTGAATGCGCGTTTCAGGCCATCCGGGGTAGCCAGCACCTTATAGACGTCCGCGGCAGGAACGCCGTCGGCGAGCAGCGCCCACTCCAGTGCGCCTTCCGGGGATTTCCGCAGCCCACGTTTGCCAGGGAAGCGCTTCAGGTCGAAGAAATCGGCGATCCTGGCCGGCTCACCGTCCTTGAATGCACTCTTGTTGTAAGTGATCATGGTGGACCATGCCACATTGCCGACGATGCATTGCGACAGCCCGCCAGGGAGGAAATCGGCTTTGGCCGCCGTACCCGTCGCGGATGCCGGCAGAGACGAGGTGTCGATCTTCTCGAGCAATCCTTCGTCGCATGCTCGCGTTGCGTCAGCGAGCTGCATATCGACCACGTCCCACGTGACGTTCCTGGATTCCACCTGGCTTCGAATCTGTGCAATCCCGCCGTTGTACGTATCCATTTTGACCCGGGTGCCGGATTTCGCCATGAACGGGCGCACCGCGGTCGTATTTTGCGCGTCCTGATACGAACCGCCCCATGATGCAAAAACAAGGTCTGCCGCCGTGGCAGGCAGACTGACCGCGCCCATCGCCAGTAGCGACAATGCCTTCCGATAACTAATCATTTAACGTCTCCATCGAGTGACTTTCAAATGCTCCCCGCGATTGCCGCACTTCTGCTTACTGCTTACTGCTTACTGCTTACTGCTTACTGCTTACTGCTTACTGCTTAATGCCTACTGCTGGGACCCGCCCGCGTCCCGGCGAATCGCGTAGCATTTCACCCTGTCGATAACGGACTCCGGGACGTCAATCTCATGAGCGGTGATGTGACTGCCCGGAATCCGCACGCCTTCGGCTGCCAGCCGCGCAATCTGCGACGTGAGCCTTTCCTTGAAGTCCGGCGCAAACAATTCCGGCTTGATTGCCATGAGGAAGAGGCCAACGCCGGGTGATCGCGTGCCGTCCGAGTAGGACGGTGCATCCATCGACCAGTTTGCACCCGTGACGGCTGCAGCAAGAACTTCCGCCATCATGGCGATGTTGGCGCCTCGCGCACCGCCAAACGCCACCAGCAATCCCTTGACGGCTTCCCTGGCATCGGTCGTTGGTTCTCCCTTCTCATCGACGGCCCAGCCCTCCGGAATGGATTCGCCATTTTCGGCGGCGCGCCTGATGTTGACGAATGCGGTAGCGCTGCAGGCCTGGTCGATGACCAGGGGCCGGCCGCTGGAAAATGGCGCAGCGAACGAAATCGGATTGGTGCCATACACCGCCCTGCCGCTTTCCAGCGTGGTCATTTGCGCAGTTGCATTGCACGTGGCCAACGACACCAATCCCGACTCGGCCAGCCGGCGGGTATAGTAGCCAAGCTCGCCAACGGTAAAGCTGTTCGACAATGCCAGGACGACCACGCCATAGGTATCGGCCCGGCGCACCAGTTCATCGAACACGCGGTCGAATCCAAGCTGCGCGATGCCCTCTTGCGCGTCCACCAGGACTGCCGCCGGTACGGGCAGGCTGACTTTTGGCTCCGCGTCCTTCCTGATCCGCCCCTTGAGCAAGCCATCCAGATAGTCTGGCAGGTGGGCGAACCCTACGGCCTTGCTACCCGCAATCTCGGCGGATAACACAGCGTTGGTCAGGGACCTCGCCATCGCGTCACTGGCGCCAACCGCCTTTAACGCTTCATGCGCAATCCGTTGAGCGTCTTCAAATTCGTATCGCATTACGTGTTCCCACGGCGTCTCCGCGCGAAGGGCGTGCCGGCCCTCCGCGCAGTGACGTATTGCAGCCAGGTATCAGGCCATCATGCCCAGATGTCGCCCACCGTAAAACCGTTGACGAACGGGTCATCGGGATCGAGAACGTAGGTGCTGTAACCGTAGATCCAGGAGCGGCCGGAAATGGTCGGCACCACCGCCTTGAACTCGCCGATTTGCGCTTCTTCGACGAGCTGCCCGGTAAAGACCGTGCCCAGCACCCCTTCGTGGCGAAACGGCTGGTTCAGTTGCAGCTGTTCTTTCGCATAGAGCGTCGCCATCTTGGCCGAGGTGCCGGTACCGCAGGGACAGCGATCAAGAGCGCCGGTCCAGGTGGCAGGATTCTCGAAATCGATGTCGCCGCTAGCCACGGTCACCGCATTTTTCCAGTCGGCATTGGGATTGTCCGTTGGCCCGGAAAGCTGCGCGATGGTGATGCCAATGCCCGGGTAATCGGGGTGCTGGACGGGCAGTTGTTCCTGGGCTGCCTTCAGGATCAACGCAGAGATCCGCGCAATTTCAGCGCCCTGCTCGGGAACAAGCTGCACGCCCTTGAACTGGCGGACGTCGGCAATGACATAGAACATGCCACCCCAGCCGACATCGACGGTCACCTTCCCAAGGTGAGGCACGTCGATCACGGTATCGAGATAGGGCGCAAAGGCAGGGACATTCCGGAATGTCACCTGGGTAACCTTGCCGTTGCTGCACTCCGCCCGGATCCCGATCAAGCCCGCCGGTGCCTCCAGCTGAAACTCCGTCACCGGCTCCTGCATGGGCAGCATGCCGGTTTCCAGCAGCACCGTCGCCACGGAGATGGTATTGCCACCGCTCATCACCGGATATTCGACCTGCTCCATGATGATGTATCCCGCGGCAGCGTCGGGATGCTTGGCGGGAACGATCAGGTTGCAGCACAACGGAGGATATCCGCGCGGTTCGCGCAACATCAGCAGGCGGATCTGGTCATCGTTCTTTTCGAGCCATTTCATCTGCTCATAAACGGAGTTTCCGGGGATATGCGGCACCCCCCCGGTAATGACGCGCATCGGCTCGCCGGCATGCGTTTCGACCGCATGAAACATACGCTTGAATGTCATTTCAATTCCTATCGCAATTTTTCCACGCCGATATTGACGGCTTACTTGCTCAACCAGACAGCAAACTTCTGATTCAAATCGTCCGCATGGTCGGCCCAGAACACAGCGTCGACGTCGATCGCGCCCTTCTCGTTATCGGGATGCGTGGGCAGGTATGGCGCGAGCTTTGCATCGATCAGGCGCAGCGAAGACTTCCGGATCGGACCGTTTGCTGTCAGCGGCGCAAGCTTGGCCAGGACATCGGCCTGCGTCGCATACCGGATAAAGTCCCTGGCTTCCTTCAGATTCTTCGTGCCCTTGACGATGGCGTAGCCCTCTACGTTCTTGGCCTGGCCATCCCAGATGAAGCCAAATGGCTTGTTGTCATTGATCATTGCCGCGTAAATTCGCCCGTTATATGCGGCCGACATGGTCACCTCGCCGTCCGCCAGAAGCTGGGCAGGCTGGGCGCCTGTTTCCCACCAGACGATCGACGACTTGATGGTATCCAGCTTCCTGAAGGCCCGGTTGACGCCTTCGCGCGTGGCCAGGACCCGATAGACATCCTTCGGCGCAACGCCATCGGCCAGAAGCGCCCATTCCAATGCCGACTCTGGCGACCGGCGCAATCCCCGTTTTCCCGGGAAATCCTTCAGATTGAAGAAGTCTGCGATCTTCGACGGCTCGCGGCTTTTGAACTTGTCCTTGCTGTACGCGATCAGCGTGGACCAGGCGATGTTCCCGGCCATGCACTCTGAAACGGAGCCGGGGATGAAATCGTTCTTTGCGGGCGTGCCATCGGCTGCCGGCGCCAGGTCGTTGGGTTCGATCCTTTCCAGCAAGCCTTCGTCACAGGCCCGGACGATGTCACCGAGTTGCATGTCAACGACGTCCCAGGCAACGTTCCTGGTCTGCACCTGGGTCCGAAGCTGGGCGAGGCCACCGTTGTACGTGTCGCTTTTGACTCTGACGCCCGCCTTTTCGCCATAAGGTTTCAGCGCGGTCTTTTCCTGGGCCGATTGATAGGTACCGCCCCACGACACAAAGGTGAGCTGAGCAGCAGCTGCAACCGTGCTCACGCTGCAACAAGCGGCCAGCATTCCTGCGACTACCATCCTGTTCATTGTCTATTCCTCTATCCACATGGCTGTTGCAGCCGGTTGGGGCCCGCACTCTGGTCATGCCCACGCAGACGCCGCCTGTTTGCATGGTATGAAGGGCCCGGAATCGGTTCAACTTAACAACGATGGCTTATGTCGAGAATCGTCGATCGTTATGAACTTTTTCCATGCCAGCGAACGACCACCCAATTTGGGGCGCCCCCATTACGCTGCATTGCAGCAATCGCCTGGGCTATTAGGCACTGCCCCGCCCTGGTGCCTTGCTCGCCATGTAAAAAGCCCGACAGATAACTGTCGGGCCAACCCATTACCCTGCAGCAGACGGCTCGAATGCTTCAGCGTAGTGGGAGGAGAAAACGAAATCGCAGCGCTACATATTGGGATAGTTGGGGCCGCCACCGCCCTCCGGTGTCACCCACACGATATTCTGGGTCGGATCCTTGATATCGCACGTCTTGCAATGTACGCAGTTCTGCGCATTGATGATCAGTGCCGGCTCTCCGCCAGACCTGGCGGCAAATTCGTAGACGCCGGCTGGACAAAACCTGGCCTCCGGGCCTGCGTAACGGGCCAGGTTGATCTGCACCGGTACGCGTGCGTCCTTGAGTGTCAGGTGGGACGGCTGACTATCCCCATGGTTTGTATTCGACAGAAACACCGAGGACAGGCGATCGAAAGTCAGTTTCCCATCCGGCTTCGGGTAAACAATCTCCTTGCAGCTGGAAGCTGGCTTCAGCGTCTCATGGTCAGCGTGCCGGTGGTGTAGCGTCCATGGCACGCACCCACCTAGCAGTTTTTGCTCGACCCCCACCATCAGCGTGCCCAGGTAAAGGCCCTTGCTCATCCACTGCTTGAAGTTTCGCGAGCCGTGCAACTCCTGCTTTAGCCAGGAGCGCTCGAAGGCTTGTGGATACGCTTCGAGCACGTCGCGCTGCCGGCCTTCCCGGATGGCGTCAAAGATGGCCTCGGCTGCCATCTTGCCGCTGGCGATCGCTGCATGGCTGCCTTTGATCCTGGAGGCGTTCAGGAATCCCGCTTCACAGCCAATCAGCGCCCCGCCGGGGAAGACAAGCCTGGGCAACGACATCAGGCCGCCCGCGGCAATGGCCCGCGCTCCATACGACACCCGCTTCCCGCCTTCGAGAAACTGCCGAATCGCCGGATGCGTTTTGTAGCGCTGAAACTCTTCGAAGGGCGACAAGTAGGGATTTGTATAACCGAGGCCAACAACGAACCCGACTACTACCTGGTTATTGTCGAGGTGGTAAAGGAAGGAGCCGCCATAGGTGTCGCTGTCCAACGGCCAGCCCGCCGTATGAATGACCAGGCCAGGTTGGTGCCTGGCCGGGTCGATCTCCCACAACTCCTTGATACCGAGACCGTGCACCTGCGGGTCGACGCCGTCGCGCAGCTGGAAACGGTCCATGAGCTGCCGGCCAAGATGCCCGCGCGCGCCTTCCGCGAAGACGGTGTACCTGGCATGCAGTTCCATACCGAGCTGGAAATTTTCCGTTGGCTCGCCGTTCTTGCCGACGCCAACGTTGCCCGTGGCGACGCCAATGACCTCGCCAGCGTCCCCGTACAGCACCTCGGCCGCCGCGAAACCGGCGAAGACCTCTACTCCCATGTCTTCGGCCCGCTGTCCGAGCCAACGCACCACGTTGCCAAGGCTGATGACATAGTTGCCATGGTTCTTGAAGTTGTCGGGCAAGAGCCAATTCGGCACTTGCCGTGCACCCTTCTCGGACAGGAACAGGAAGCGGTCTTCGGTAACCGGGACGTCCAGCGGAGCGCCAGCCTCACGCCAGTCCGGCAGCAACTCGGAAAGCGCCCGGGGATCCATCACGGCACCGGACAACGTATGGGCGCCCACCTCCGAGCCCTTTTCCAGCACGCAGACGCTAACGTCCTGGCCAGTCTCCCGCGCCATCTGTTTGAGCCGGATTGCCGCGGACAGGCCGGCAGGCCCGCCCCCGACAATGACGACGTCGTACTCCATCGATTCGCGAGGGCCGGATTGTGCGGCGAAGGTCTGAATGCTCATGTGTCGGAATAACAGGATGCTATGTTTCAAACATCCTATTCCAGGCTTCACGGAAGTGTCTCGGCATCAGAATTTCTTATGCTTCGCACAACCTTCGGTTTCCTTTACTGCCCGCTCCCGTGCAATCGGCGTCAGAAGAAATGGCGAATCGCCGCACGAACCAGCAACTGGCTCCGGTTCGAGGAAACATTGGCGGCACCAGGAATATAGGCGGTATCAAGCACGGTACCGGTCGCATCTCCGGCAACGCGTTGGTACACCGCCTGCAGGTAGACATCGGTGCGCTTTGACAAAATATAGTCACCCATCAGGCCGACGGAATGGTAGACCGGATGCTGCTTGCCTGAAGTCGCGTTAAAGCTGGCACGCGTGTACGTGTACATGGCGCCCAGCCAAAAGGAAGGCCCGAACTGGTATTTGCCGTTGATTTCGAAGTTCTGGAACCGGAGGGACGACAACGTACCGGACGGGGGCGTGATCGCACCCACATAACCCGAGCTTTGCGGATCGTTGACCGTCGAGTTGGAATAGACAAAGCCCAGCGCGGCGGGTCCGACGGTATAGGTGGCGCCAGCGCCAAACATCTTCAGTTTGCTGCCCAGAAAGTTCTGGTCGCCACCATTGTTGATCGCGCCATAGGATGTCGCCGAAGGATTGTCGGCCTGAAGGTATGCCGCGGCGAGCAGCAATCCTCCGTTGGTGTATTGCGTGCCGAAGCTGAACTGGCGATTCTTCGCAAAATTCACGTCATCGCTGAAGCTATACGTACCGCCGAACTTCAGCCCCCCCAGCGACGGACTTGTGTACTTCACCGTGTTATTCACACGGAATGAATACACCATGTTGTCATTGTCATATGGATGACCGAACGCATAGCCGCCCCAGCTGCCTCCAACCGATGTCTGCGACAGGAAATCGACGAGCGAGTCGTACTGGCGTCCCCCAGTGATCGATCCCAGGCTGTCGCTCGACAGGCCAACGTATGCCTGCCGGCCAAACAACAGCCCGCCCTGCGCAGAGCGCCCGTTGTCTACGTTGTTACCGCCTTCGAGCTGGAAGAGCGCCTTGACGCCGCCACCGAGGTCTTCAGTTCCCTTCAGACCCCAGCGGCTACCATGCGGAAAGCCGCTCGCCAGCTCGAACACACTGTCGCCACCCACGTTGTTGGTGTAGTTAAGGCCCTCGTCGAGAACCCCGTACAAGGTCACGGAGCTTTGCGCAAAGGCGGGTACGGCTAACGCGGACAACAGGGACACAGCATACAACTGCTTCTTCATATCGACCTCCCAGGCCATTATCAAGTTTTCGTGTGTTGAGGAAACTTGTTTTTACTTTTAATGCTTTGCTGTTTTACGCGGCTTCCCGAGGCGAAGTGCCGTCTCATCGTCCCACTTCTGACTCACTGGTCGTGACGACCAGGACAATGCAGCCGTCCTTTGAGAAGGAGCGATGACGTGACCCGGCCTGGTAGATCACCGTCTCTCCGGGGCCAAAATCCGTCCCGTCGCTGTCAGTGAAAATGCCTTGCCATACCACCAGCAATTCGGTCGTCATGTGGACATGCTCCGGCGACGTTGCGCCGGGGTCGATGCGCATCCAATAGCTTGACCAGGCACCACTTTCGTCGGCGCCCAGCGATATGCGGCTGAACCCCGGCAATACCGCCTCGCCGATCCTCATTGGCGACCAATCGCCCTCAGCCATGGCGTAGCAAAGTCGCTCCGGGGTATGACGCTGCCCACGCAGCTGCGCCTTTGCGCCCACTTGTTCCATGTTGAAACCCTGAAGTATTGAAGGGAAGAGTCCGGCTACGGCTAGAGGCCGTCCTCACTCAGGACCATCAGTTGCGTATTGCCACCCGCCGCGCTTGCGTTGACCGTCGTGACACGCTCGCGCACCAGCCCCGTCCAGTCGTATGTGCCCTGCTCATCGGCGAGCACCACCGATACCATCCTCTTGATGGCGGCTGCCCGGATCTGCCGCAAGTCTCCGTGCCCCGATGTCACCAGCACCGCAGACGGACGGACGCCTGAAACGGCGCCACCGATGACACTAACGGCATCATGCGCATCGACGACCTGGCAAGTCCCCTGAAGCCGTGCGGCGACCTCACTGCCTGCAGCGGATTTCAGCAGGATCACTTCATTGCCAAATGCCGTTGCCGCCATGGCCTGGGCGATTAGCGTTTGCAGTGAGTCGCCAATGCACAGGACCTGCCCGCGCGGAAGGTACTCATACGTATTTTCCTCGCCCGTCAATGCCGGCAAGGTGACCGGTGCCAGTGCCGCAATCGTCCCCGTAACACGCGCGGCTTGACTCGAGACTTCCGCCATGGCCCCGCGCTGCTCTGCGGCCAGCGCGCGCAGCGCTTCCACTCTTGCTCGCGCAGACATCTTCTCTTTCTGCATGAATTCGCGTCGGACCACCAGGCGGCCGCCTTTGCCGTGGACCGGGAATTCATGGAACTTGTCGCTCGACAGCGTCGCCGATGGTGCAAACGGCCCCGTGGCCGCCACCACCGGCTTCTCTTCCTTGCGTTGCAACGCGTACAGCGTCAGCGGCCCCGCTGCCATGGGACCGATTCCCGCGGCACCACTGCCGCCATGCGGCTGCATGCCGACAAACGGCTTGTGCATGGCGCGATTCACGCAAACGCTATGCGCCTGAGTTCTCGACAGAAGCGCGCCAGCAGCCTCATTGATCCGCGTATGCAGTCCCACAACACCGCATCCGACGGCATTCAGCCGGTCGATCATGCTGTCCAGCGCTCCGGTACGCCAGCGAACGACATGAAGCACGGGCCCAAGTACCGAAGGGGTGATTTCCTTCAGCGCGTCGGCCTCTCCAAGGTCAATGATCGTGGGGGCAACGAAGTTGCCCTTGTCGCAACCCTTTCCGAGGCGACCGCGAACGACCTTGAATCCGCGTCGGGTCATGTCCGCCACATAAGATTCCGCGGCATCGCGTTGTTCCCGGGTCGCCACGGGTCCGATATCGGCAGACGAGGAGAAGGGATCGCCGGTCTCCCGCTCACTCAGCATGCCGGAGAGCATGCGCAGCACCGTGTCGGCCGTGGAATCCTGCAGGCACAGGACGCGCAACGACGTCGCCAGCTGGCCCGCGTTCCGGAATGCGGAAACCATCGCGTCGGAAATGACCTGCTCCGGCAGCGCGGTGCTGTCTACGATCATGGCATTCACGGTCGCGACACGGGCCAGGAACCTCGGCTGATGACCGGCTTCTGCCACTTGTGCGGCGATCAGGCTCGCGTTGACGTTGTCCCCCTCGTACAGCACCGCGGCGACCCGCCGATCTGCCAGCAACGCCTTCAAGACCGCCGGTTCCGCGCCAAGCAAGAGCTGCAGGGCGCCTTCAGGCATGCCGCAGCGCGCGAAAAGGTTGGTGGCCTCGTAGGCGACAAGCGATCCTGCCAGCGAAGGCCGGGCAATCACGACGTTGCCTGCAGCCACGCTCGCGGCAACGTGGTCGATAAAGCTCGACAACGGACTGCCGCACTGCGTCAGGCTCGCGACGATACCCAATGCCTGCCCGCTGCCGGCCCCCTGCTCTGCCTTGAGCTGATACGCGTAGAGGCGGCAAAGATTCACCGCGTTGCGCACCTCCTCCGCCGCTTCCTGCAGCGTGGCGCCACAGGCGTAGACCAGCAGTGCGCCCAGGCGGCAGGCATTCCTTTCGAGTTCGCCGGCAAACTGCTCAAGGCAGGACGCCCGGGTATGCGCATCGCTTTGGGCCCAGGCCGGCGCGGCCAGCGCGGCGGCATCCAGCGCCGCGTTGACCGTCGTGCCGTGACAAGCCGCGACCGTGCCTACCACTTCCGAGTTGTCGCTGGCGCAATATACCAATGCCGTGGCTTCGGATTGGACTTCGTGCCCGCCTGATACCACCGAGTGTGCTACCACCCGAACGGTGCGCAGGGCCTCCACCGCCGCATCGAAATCCTTCGACCTGGCAAAGTTCAGGCTACCGGCGTTGACACGCCCCGGCAGCACGCCGGTGGGCATGACAATCCCTGCATGAGGTTTCCCGCCGGTTCGCATGGCGCGCGCAACGGGATCCTCGACGATATCCGCGATGCTGACTTCGGGATCGACAATCTGGTTGACGAAGGACGAATTCGCGCCATTTTCCAGCAGGCGCCGGACCAGGTAGGCAAGCAGCGTGGCATGCGGGCCGACCGGCGCATAAATGCGGCACGGGCGCCCGAGCTTCGACTTGCCGACCACCTGGTCGTACACGGTCTCGCCCATGCCATGCAGGCATTGGAATTCATATTCCTGGTTGCCGGCCAGCGTATGCACCGCAGCGATCGAGAAGGCATTGTGCGTCGCAAATTGCGGGAAGATGGCATCCGGCGCCGCCAGCAGGATCTTCGCGCACGCCAGGTAACTGACGTCGGAGTGGACCTTGCGCGTGAATACCGGGTAACCGGCGCTGCCGGCGTCCTGGGACAGCTTGATCTCGGTATCCCAGTATGCGCCCTTGACCAGCCGGATATTGATGCGACGCCCGGTGGCCCGCGCCAGCGCGACAATCCATTGCGCGACGGCATGGCCGCGCTTCTGGTACGCCTGCAACGAGATGCCGATACCGTTCCAGCCGCGCAGGCTCGGCTCACGGCACAGGCGCTCCAGCATTTCCAGCGTCAGGTCAAACCGGGCGGACTCTTCCTGGTCAAGATGGAATCCGATCTGATACCGCTTGGCCAGCTCAGCCAGGCGCAACAGGCGCGGATACATCTCGCTGATGACCCGGTCGCGCTGAGCCAGTTCATAGCGCGGATGCAGGCCGGAAATCTTTACCGAGACGCCCGGCCCGTCAATCGGCCCCCTGCCCTTGGCGTCTTGGCCAATGGCTTCGATGGCATGCATATAGGAATTGAAGTACGCATTCGCGTCCTCATCCGTCAATGCTGCCTCGCCGAGCATGTCGTAGGAGTAACGGTATCCATTGGACTCGCGGCCCTTCGCGGCACCGATGGCTTCTTCGATGGCCTGTCCGGTGACGAACTGCTTGCCGAGCATGCGCATGGCATAGGCGACCCCGGCGCGCACAACCGCCTCTCCGCCCTTGCGCAGCACGCTGGTCAGCGCCTCGGTCAGGGCGGATTCATCCGGCTGCTTCAGCAGCTTTCCGGTTACCAGCAGCCCCCACGCCGTGGCATTGACGAAAAGCGACGGCGACTTGCCGATGTGCGCGCGCCAGTCGCCATCGACGATCTTGTCGCGAATCAGCTGGTTGCGCGTCGCGGTGTCGGGAATGCGCAGCATGGCCTCGGCGAGACACATCAGCGCAATCCCCTCGCGGCTGTCGAGAGAAAACTCCTGCGTCAGCAGGTCGACTCCACCGGCGTTGATGCGTGCGTCCCGGACGCCTTGGGCGAGCCTGATGGCCAGCTCCTGCGTCCTGGCCAGTGTCGGGCCGTCCATCCTGGCTTCACGCATCAGCGCCTGCACGACGACTTCTTCGCTCAACCCTGACGCCTCGTCAATGCGTTGACGCAGTACGCCCAGATCCGCGGTTGCGGTTTGCATTTGTTTGAGTTCCGACAACATATGAGTAATCCGGAAAAACGTTCGACTGAATTCGATGTCCGAGGCGGACGGCTATTAATGGGCGAAGGCGGCGCTGCCGCGCAGGCGCTCGGTTCTGCGTCGCAATGCTTCGAGCGTGAGCAGGAGGAGTGTCGAGACGACCACCATCACCGTCGCAACCGCGAGGATGGTCGGGCTCAGCTGCTCGCGGATCCCCGACCACATCTGCCTCGGCACCGTGCGCTCGTCCGTACCCGTCAGGAACAGCGCCACGACAATCTCGTCGAACGATGTGGCAAAGGCAAACAACGCACCGGATACGACGCCGGGGGCAATAATGGGCAGCTTGATTTCCATGAACACGCGCATCGGCGACGCACCGAGGCTGCGGCCCGCACGAGTCAGCGTTTCATTGAAGCCGGCCAGCGTGGCTGTCACGGTCACGACGACGAACGGCACACCGAGCGCTGCGTGGGCGAGAGTCAGCCCCACCAGGCTGTTCGATAGTCCCCGTGGGCTAAAGGCAAAGTAAACCCCGACCGCGGTGATGATCAGGGGAACAATCATCGGAGACACCAGGATGCCGGTAATGATCGACTTGCCCTTGAGCCTGGGGTGCATCAGCCCGAGCGAAGCACCGATGCCAAGGATCGTCGCCAGCAGCGTTGAGGCAACGCCGACCATCATCGTATTGCGCAATGCCAGCATCCATTCCTCGCTGCCGAAGAAGTCGCGATACCAACGCAGGCTGAATTCGTGAATCGGATAGGTGAAGTAAGGCTGCGAATTGAACGACAGCGGCATCACAACCAGCACCGGCAGGCAAAGGAAGACCAGGATCAGCAGGGAAATGCCGACATGGGCATAGCGTCCGACACGGCCCCACAGGGTCACATAGGCAGGAAAATTGAACATGGTCTTACCCCAGCTTCACACCGGCACCGCCGGTCAATCGCACGAACATGGCATAGACGAGGACCACGCCGACCAGGAGAATCGAGGCAAGCGCACTGGCCAGGCCCCAGTTGAGCGTTGTGTTGACGTGGTTGGCGATGTAGTAGCTGGCAAGCTGGTCGTCCGGCCCCCCGACAATCGCCGGCGTAATGTAGTAGCCGACCGCTAGGATGAAAGTCAGCATTCCTGCCGCGCCGACACCCGGCAAGGTTTGCGGGAAGTAGGCCTGGAAAAAGGACTGGATCGGGCCTGCTCCCAGCGATCGCGCCGCCTTCATGTAGATGTTGGGGATACCCTTCATGACGCTGTAGAGCGACAAGATGGCGTACGGCAGAAGGATGTGGGTCATCGACACCAGTACGCTGAAGCGCCGGTAAATTAGTGCCAGGCCCGTGTCCGTAATACCGAGGCCGATCAGAATGTCATTCAGCACGCCATTGGTCTGCAGTACGACCACCCACGCCGAGGTGCGCACCAGGATGGAAGTCCAGAACGGCAGCAGCACCATGATCATCAGGATGTTGCTGTACCGGGCCGGGATGTTCGCGAGGAGATAGGCAACCGGGTAACCCAGCAGCAGGCACAGCAGGCTGACAAGCACGCTGACCCATGCAGTGCGGATAAACACGTCGATGTAGAGTCGTTCGCTCGGCTCCTGCATCACGATCGAGCCATCGGCATCCCGCTTGAAATCGAGCGCTTTGATGTAGTTGGCGAGGGTCCAGGGCGAGGACGCGTACTTGATCGTCGACCATGTGCCGATTTCCGCCCAGCGCCCGTCGATCGCGGACAGGCGCTGCTGCCATGGCTGCCCATCCTCTCCGGGCAGCCGGCGCGCCGTCTTCATGATCAGGCTGCGCATTCCCGCCTCATCGAAGTTCAGCCGGGAGGCAATGCGCGTGGCGCCACCGGCTTCCTTGCTGGCCATCAGCTCTTCGCCAAAAGCCGCATAGACCTTTTCTTCCGGCAGCTTTCCCGCTTTCGGGTCCCATTCGCGCAGCATTGCGGCCGCGCGAGGCAACTCCTGGGAAATGGTCGGGTCCTGGAAGCTCTTCATCAGCAAGCTGCCAATGGGGAGCAGGAAGGTGACAAGCAGAAAGGCAAGCAGCGGCAGGATCAGCAGCAGCGCCTTCATCTGGCCTGCCCGCTCCGCGTTCCGCAGCCGTGCCTTGAGGCTCTTCGAATCGGCAGCGGCAACCTGCAGGACTTTGCTTGTCGGCGCCGAAATATCAGTAGGAATCATCATCTTGTCCGGCGGTCGCTACCGCGCCTCCTCGTTGAGTCAATGGATCGGCAGGCTGCCTTGCTTGCGCCACAGCCCCACGGCAAACGTCTGGTTGACGTCGCCGGCTACAGTGCACGGCATGCTTCAGCCATCCAGCCGATCTCCACGGCATCCCCGACCCGCAGCCTGCGGGCGGGTCCATCGTTCGGCAGCTTCACGACGAAATCAGGCCGGCCGCAGACATCCATGACAATGCGCAGGTGGTCGCCGTAGTAAATGAGGTCCTTCACGCCGCCCTTGAAGACGTTGTCACAGGCGCGGGCCGCCTCGCCAACGGCAATACGCTCCGGCCGCAACGAAATGCTCGTGCTTGAGGACTGGCGGACAGCCTTGCTCGCGCTTGCGCGGATCGTGTGGCCACCGTCCAGGTTCACGATGCAGCGGTCCCGCTCCAGCGTGGAGATCACGCCCTTGAGCTCATTGCTTTCACCAATGAACCTGGCGACGAATGCGTTCTCCGGCTGTTCGTACAGTTCGGACGGCGGCGCCAGCTGCTGGATGACGCCGTTGTTGAAGACGGCGACGCGGTCTGACATGGTCATCGCCTCGCCCTGGTCGTGCGTCACATAGACGACCGTCAGGCCGCTCTGTTCGTGGATCTGCTTGATCTCGTACTGCATCTGCTCACGCAGTTGCTTGTCGAGCGCACCCAGGGGCTCGTCCATCAGCACCAGTGCCGGCTCGAACACCAGCGCCCGCGCGACTGCGATGCGCTGCTGCTGGCCGCCCGACATCTGCGCGGGCATGCGGTCGGCAAACTTGTCCATGTTCACCATGCGCAATGCGCGCGACACCCTGGCCTCGATCTCGCTCTTCGGCATCTTGCGCACTTTCAGCGGGAACGCCAGGTTCTCGGCAACGGACTTGTGCGGGAACAGCGCGTAGCTCTGGAACACCATGCCGATATTCCGGCGCTCCGGCGGAATACGGTTGATCGGCTTCCCTTCAAGAAGAATCTCGCCATGCGTGGCCGTTTCAAAGCCGGCCAGCATCATCAGGCATGTCGTCTTGCCAGAGCCAGACGGTCCGAGCATCGTGAGAAATTCGCCCTTTTCAATCTCAAGGTTGAGATTCTTCACAACCAACGTTTCACCGTCGTAGGTCTTCTGGACGTTTTTGAATGAGACAATCGTCGACATCGTGTTCTCCTTTGGGGGAAGCCGGACCTGGCAATCAGGCGCCAAAGCGCCAGTCGCGCGGGGGCAGGTACGTTTCCTTGACGACGCGCGGCGACGCCCAGCGCAGCAGGTTCAGATACGAGCCGGCCTTGTCATTGGTGCCGCTGGCACGCCCGCCGCCGAAAGGTTGCTGGCCGATCATGGCGCCAGTGGGCTTGTCGTTCAGGTACAGGTTGCCGGCCGCATTGATCAGCACCGACTCAGCCTGGTGCAATGCGAAGCGGTCATAGCTGAAGATCGCCCCCGTCAGCGCGTAGGGGCTGGTCGCGTCGATCAGCGCGAGGGTCTCGTCCCACGCGTTGTCGTCGTAGACATAGACCGACAGCACCGGGCCGAACAACTCTTGCGTCATCAGGTCATGCTTCGGGTTCGACACCTCCAGCACTGTCGGCTCGACAAAGTAACCGGGCTCCGACCATGTCTTGCCGCCGAAGACCACGTTCACGGCACTGTCGTCCCTGGCGGCCGCCAGCACGCGGCTTAGCTTTTCATACGACGCCTGGGAGATCACGGCGCCCATGAAGGTATTGAAGTCGGCGACATCGCCCACCTTGAGCTCGGCAAGCCGGGCGCGCAGTTCCTGCGAAACGGCCGGCCACAGGCTGCGCGGAATATAGGCGCGCGAAGCGGCGCTGCACTTTTGCCCCTGGTACTCGAAGGCGCCGCGGATCAGCGCGATCGCGACTTCCGACGCGTTGGCGGATGCGTGCGCCAGGACGAAATCCTTGCCGCCGGTCTCGCCGACCAGGCGCGGAATCGTACGGTATCCGTCGACCTTGGACGCAACGCCCTTCCACAGCGACTGGAACACCGACGACGAACCGGTGAAATGGATGCCGGCGAGGTCCGCCGAGCCGAGTGCCACGCGGGTGGTCATCTCGGCTTCGCCCGGGACGAAGTTGATCACGCCCGGCGGCAGGCCGGCCTCCTCGAGCGCTTCGTAGAAGATGTAGTTGGCCAGCGCCGATTTCTCGGACGGCTTCCAGAGCACCGTATTACCCATGATTGCCGGCGCTGTGGTCAGGTTGCCGCCAATTGCCGTGAAGTTGAACGGCGAGACGGCATAGACGAAGCCCTCCAGGGGGCGCCAGTCAGCGCGGTTGACGGCCGTCGGCACTGACAGGGGCTGCTCGGCATAGACGCGCTGCGCATTGAAGGCGTTGAAGCGCAGGAAGTCGATCAGTTCACAAGCGCTGTCGGGTTCGGCCTGGTCGATCGTCTTGCTTTGGCCCAGCATGGTTGCCGCATTGATCTTGACGCGCAGTCGGGTCGCGATGATCTCCGCGGCACGGTGCAGGATCGTGGCGCGGCTTGCTTGCGTCAGGGCCGCCCAGTCGCGCGCCACGGTCTTCGAGTTTGCGATGGCTTCCTGTACCTGGCTCTCCGTGGGCCGGTGGATGCGGGCGAGCAGCCGTTGGTGATCATGCGGGGCGCGGACGTCGACCGTGTCATTCGAGAAGTACTTCTTGCCGCCAATGACGGTCGGAATATCGACGACTTCGCGCTGCTCGAGGGCTTTGCTCAGTGCATGTGCTGCTTCCGTTCCCGGACGAAAACTCACTTCCGGTTCATTTGTCGGCATCGGAAATTGGGGACCTGAAATCACGCTCACTCCTTAACAAAACGTTTAAAACAAAACCGGGTAGTCGGGTGGGATGGAGAGGGCTTCTGTGTTTCTCTTTCGCCCTGCCGACTTCGCTTTCGAGATTAGTGGGAACAAAAAGAACTCCTTATTGCTTCATCCCCACTTATGCAATGAATCCAATGCAGTGATGGGTAATCGGGAGCCCCTTCAACGTGGTCGCTTTTCGACAACCCGGCGTGATCTGTGCATTGCTTGCCGGAACGACCCATGACTCACGGCGCACATCTCCCTTGCCCGATGGCGGCAGATTTCGCTGATCGCTCGTTCACCCGAATTGGCCAATTTCGCCGGGACAGAGCGGAGACAGAGGCGCTGCCGACGTCATTGGCGCATGCATCCGGAGATTCCGGCGGGGTCAAAACTGAACAGACGTTCAACACAGTGCGACGGAACGAACTATACAACCAAAGGCGCGAGAGTCAAATATCTGGTATTCCCTTAGTTGCCTCGCATAAAATAAGGGAAAACCCGAGGATTGGAATGCAAAAAGTTGGCGCGTATGGCACCAAATCAGTGAACGTCTGTTCAAGAAGACAACCTCTGATCCGGCGAGAGATGACGCCCGAACGCCCTGAACGCGTGTTCAGAGCGCAGAAAATGGAGGTACCATTAGGCCCAACGCCCCGCCCGCCCTAAGAGACGGCTCAGTCAAGTACCGTTGGAATGAATAAAGACACCATGGAAACCCCCGGCGCTCGCAATGCCAGGGAAGATGCCGCCCTGTTCGAGGGCATGCCGCTCAAGCTTGTGGAAGCCACGCTGGAGGTGGTCGGCCAGGTAGGCCTGGAGAACCTCACCATTCGCAAGGTCAGTGAATTTGCCGGCGTCTCGGTCGGGCTGGTGCATCACCACTTCGATAACAAGAGCGACCTGGTCTACAGGACGTTCGTGTACCTGATCAAGCGCGTACGGGAACAACTGACGGCCGGCAGGCGGGACATCGCGGATCCCATCGATCGCATGAAGTTCACGGCGGATATGTGTTTCAGCGATGAAGTGCTAAGCCCCGGTGTGGCCAACGTCTGGCCACACATGTGGAGTTCATCCGCACACGACCGTCAGGTTCAGCGGCTGTGTGTGGCCTTCTCGCGCCGCTTGCGCTCGAACTTCACGCATGATCTGCGAGAAGCCGGCTGCAGCCGGGCCCTGGCCAATGTCTACGCAATCCAGGCCATGGGCCTGGTGCACGGGCTCTGGATCGAACACCGTGTTGCCGCAACCATCTCCATTGAAGAGGTGCGCGGCGTTTTCCATGGCGTCATCGACGATGCCACGGGAGATGTCTGGAAACGGAATCTGCGCGTGGCGCCGCGGACCAAAGGTTGATCGCGCCGGCAGCCGCCGGGCAGGCGCTGCGGGCCCTACTCCTCGCCTTGCAGGCAAACGTCTTCCGGCTTCAGCGCCATCGCCCTGGCGATATCGTGCGAAACCTGTCGCTCGAAGACGCGCCGGAGCATGTCATAGAGGTCCGCAGGCAAATGGCCAAGCTCATTCTCGCGAAACGAGAGGAAAAACGAACGGCTCAAGCCGCCGTACGGGCGTCCATGGCGTGAGAACGCCGACAGCGGCACGACCTTGATTTCAGGCACATAGTGGCGCGACTGCCATACGCACAGTGGCGTGGTAATGGCAAATCCAAGCCCGGCAGCCACCAGGCTAAGCATTGGGTCAGTCGCGTCGAACTCGCACGAGCGCTCGATATTCTCTGCATGCGCCGCGAGATACGAGTCTACGTGCTGGCCGATGACGGAACGCGCGCTATACCGGATCAGCTGGAGGTGTTTGCTCAGGTCCGCCAGCGTCGTAAAGCGATCGATGTCGAAATCCTTCGGCAGGACGACGAAGTAGGGCTCGGTGAACAACTTGCGTTTCCGCACCCCCGGCGATTGCGCCATATCGCTTGTCGTCACGGCGATATCAAGCTGGCGTGCCTCCAGCTGGGCATCGAGTGCCGGGGTAATACCGGACCAGAGCCGAATCTGGTGTGAGGTGCCCGACAACGCCTTGATGATGATCGGACCGATCGTTGCCGCAAACGAATCAACGCAACCGAGCCGGACGACGACGCGCTTGGCGCGGGTAACGTTCCGTACGCTCTCCACCATCTGGTCGGCGCCCTGCAGCAGGACGGTCGCCTGGTCGAACAGCCGCTGGCCCGCAGCCGTCGGGCGAGCGGGCCGCGTTGCGCGGTCGAGAAGCATCGTATCGAGCAGCGTCTCCAGGGCCTTGATGCGCTGCGAAACGCCAGCCTGGGAGATATTCAGCCGGTCGGCGGCGTCGGATATCGAACCCGCTTCGACAACAGCCACCCAGCTGGCGAGGAGGTCCCAGTCCGGGTACCGTTCGGTTGCTCTCTCTCTCATTATCGGCATTCAAGTGAGCGGTGACTCTAACATGGAATGGCGGCGCCCTGACATTGCGCTGCACCCGGGCCGATGATCCCCATTGCCGTCAGGGCTTGCTGCTGTCACTCCAGCAGGCCGGGCTCCCTCGCCCGCTTCGGCCGGATCAATTCATCGTCGGGGCGGCTGCCAGCAAAGTAGAACTGCGCGGGCCACCATAGCAAGGAGTAGCGCCTCGTCCCGTCCTTGCACCGAAGCCAGCAGCGGCCATTTCTGTCCCTGGCCACCGCAAGCAGCGTGACAACGAACTCGGGATTATCGAAGCTTCGCACCTCGACATGCCCCTTGCCTTCCAGGTCCTCTGTCCAGAATCGCTCAACCTCCACGGCAAGGGAGTCATAGTCGGTTTCATTCGGCATGGTCGCACTCCGTTCCTTCACCTCAGTGCGCGCCAGACCCAACCCATTACACGGACGCGCCTTTTATTCATTCTAGGAGCCGTCGCCACGATACGTGATATGGCCTGCGATCCGCGAAAGGAGCGTCCGGTTCGCGGCGATTATCAGCCAACCCTCGGCCAGGAATGTCGCTGGAACGGCGATGGCCCCTAAAACATGCCGCAAAAGGCACCCAGGTTTGCTTCCGATTCTGCTAAGAATCGCTTGCGCTTATATAAGCCGGCCCACCGCTGCTCCTGCACCAGACTTCCGACACAACCTCTCAATGGAAGGTGCATCTGTGAACTCATACGACGTAGTGGTGATTGGCGCCGGTGTCATCGGCAGCTCGGTAGCATTTCATCTCGCCAGGTTCGGCGCAAAGAACGTCCTGGTGCTCGACCGGGGCAGCATCGGTGCCGGGACGACCTCCCAATCCTCGGGCATTCTCCGTACCCACTATTCGGTCAAGGAGAACGTCGAGCTGGCTCGCCATTCCTGGGCAGTGTTCGAGGACTTCGCCACGTATCTCGGCGATGACGAGGCTTCGTGCGGGCTGGTCAAGTGCGGCTACATGATCGTCTCCCCGGAAGGCGACAAGCTTGAGCCGCTGCGCGCTTCGCTCAGGCAGCAGCAGGAACAAGGTATTCCCCTGGAGTTTCTGGACCGCAAGCAGGCGAAAGAACTGTTGCCCATCGCGCAGTTCGAAGACGCGGCCCTGATCGGCTATGAGCCCGAAGCGGGATTTGCGGACGCCTATCTGGTCGCCACCAGCTTTGCCCGTGCCGCGCGCCGCGGCGGCGTGACCGTTCGCGAGAATGCCGAGGTCCATCGCGTCCTGATCGAGAATGGCAAGGTTGTCGGCGTCTCGACTTCGATCGGCGACTTCTCCACCCCGATGGTGATCAGCACCCAGAACATCTGGACGCCGGAACTGGCCGGCTGGACCGGCCGTTCGCTGCCCGTGGTGCCGGAACGCCATGCCGTGCTGGCCCTGGAATGCAACGAAGCGAAGTACAGCTACTCGATGCCGGTCTTCAAGGATCTGGGCTCGCCCGGCATGCTCTACTGCCGCAGCTATGGCGGCAGCCAGATGCTGGTGAGCGAAGGCATCGTAGGCGAGAAGCTGCAATCCGCGGAGGTGGAGCAAGGCGACATCCCGATGGATTACATCGTCGAAGTCGGCGCGCAGGTGGCCGAGCGCTTCCCGAACTACGAGACGGCCGGCATCGCGTCTTCGTGGACCGGGGTCTACGACGTGACGCCGGACTGGAATCCCGTCCTTGGCAAGCTGCCGGGAATCGAAGGCCTGGTTGTCGGCTATGGCTTCTCGGGCCATGGATTCAAGCTGTCGCCGACGGTCGGTCGCGTGCTCGCGCAGGAGGCGCTTGGCCTGCCGACGGACGTTTCGCTGAAGCCGTACTCCATCGAGCGCTTCGAAACCGGCGATCTCCTGACCGGGAAGTACGGCCTCGGCGCGGTTTCGTGATCGCTGCGGACATGAGCCAGCTCGAAGCGAAATGGCTGAGCCTCGTGCCCGCACAGCCCTGGCAGAACGGCGGCGGGGTCACGCGATTGCTGGCCGAGCGCGATGGCGAGTGGCGCATCAGCCTGGCCAATGTGGATGCGAACGGGCCGTACTCGCGCTTCGAAGGCATGACACGGTTATCGCTCATCGTTGAAGGAAAAGGCGTGGTGCTGCGAGCTGCGGAGCGGGTGGTCCCGCTCCAGTACCTGGTGCCGACGATCTATGACGGTTCCATCGACTGGACGGCATCGCTGATCGACGCTCCGGTGGTGGCACTGAACATCATGGCACGGACGGACAAATACCTGCCGAGCGCCCACCTTGTCGACTCGGAATTCATCCTGCCGGCCGGCTCGGCCGCGGTGATTCTCGCCGGCCACTCCCGATGCGTCGTGCGCGGGGATCGCGCCGGCACCGCCATCACCATTCCACCGAGGCAGTTTCTCGCGCTCCCTTCGGTTGCGGAAACGGTGCGGGTGATCCGCGATGACCGCAACCCCATCGGCAACCACCCACCAGTTGTGGCGTTGATCGAGCCAATTCAACGCACCACGAAGCACATTTAGGAACACGCAATGAAAGTTATCGCAGCAGTCAAACGAGTCGTGGACTACAACGTCAAGGTCCGCGTCAAGTCGGACCAGACCGGTGTCGACATCGGCAATGTCAAGATGTCCATCAACCCGTTCGATGAAATCGCCGTCGAAGCGGCCACCCGCATGAAGGAGGCCGGCGTTGCTTCCGAAGTGATCGCCGTGTCGTGCGGCACCACGCAAAGCCAGGAAACGCTGCGCACCGCGCTGGCGATCGGTGCCGATCGCGGCGTCCTGGTCGAAACGGACGCAGAACTGCAGTCCCTCGCCGTCGCCAAGCTGCTCAAGGCCGTCGTCGACAAGGAGCAGCCCGCCCTGGTCATCCTGGGCAAGCAAGCCATCGACGACGACGCGGGCCAGACGGGCCAGCTGCTGGCCGCGCTGCTCGATTGGCCCCAGGCCACCTTCGCCAGCCAGATCGAAGTGAACGACGGCTGGGCGACGGTGACGCGGGAAGTCGACGGGGGCCAGGAAGTCATTTCGCTGAAGCTTCCGGCGATCGTCACGACGGACCTGCGCCTCAATGAGCCGCGCTACGTGACGCTGCCGAACATCATGAAGGCGAAGAAGAAGCCGCTGGACATCGTGACCGCCGCAGCGCTGAACGTCGATCCAGGCCCGCGCCTGAAAACGCTCCGCGTCGAAGAGCCTGCCGCCCGCAAGCCGGGCGTCGTCGTGCCAGACGTCGCCACTCTCATCGCCAAACTGAAAAACGAAGCAAAGGTGATCTAACTATGACGACCCTCGCTATTGCCGAACACGACAACACCCAGCTCAAGGGAGCGACGTACAACACTGTCAGCGCTGCCTTGAAGGTCGGTGCGCCCGTCCACGTGCTGGTAGCGGGCCATGCAGCGCAAGCCGCGGCAGAAGCTGCCGGCCGCATCCAGGGCGCCGACAAGGTTATTCTGGTGGATGCCCCCCATTTTGCCGACGCGCTGGCGGAGAATTTCGCAGCGCAGATCGTCGCGCTGGCGCCTGCGTACACGCACATCTTCTTCGCGGCGACCCCATCCGGCAAGAACATTGCGCCTCGCGTCGCAGCCAGGCTCGACGTGGCCCAGATCTCCGAGATCGTTACCGTCGAAGCCGCCGACACGTTCAAACGCCCGATCTACGCGGGCAACGCCATCGCGACGGTGCAGTCCGCCGACGCAGTCATCGTCGCCACGGTGCGCACGACGGCCTTCGATGCCGCGCCGGCGGACGGCGGCAACGCCGCGATCGAGCAGGCACCGGCAGTTGGCGACAGCGGCTTGTCCAGGTTCGTCCGCCGCGACCTGGTGAAGAGCGACCGCCCGGACCTGACGAGCGCCAAAGTGGTGGTGTCTGGCGGACGGGGCCTGGGCAGTGCCGAGAACTTTGCGCTGCTGAATCCGCTGGCCGAGAAGCTCAACGCTGCCATTGGCGCCTCGCGCGCCGCGGTGGACTCCGGCTTCGCACCGAACGACCTGCAGATCGGCCAGACCGGGAAGATTGTCGCGCCGGAGCTGTATATTGCAGTCGGCATTTCCGGTGCCATCCAGCATCTGGCGGGGATGAAGGACTCGAAGGTGATCGTCGCGGTCAACAAGGACCCGGAAGCGCCGATCTTCGGCGTCGCTGACTATGGCATTGTCGGCGACCTGTTTGAAGTGCTTCCTCAGCTGACCGGCAACGTCTGAAGCGGGAATGCGTTAGCACCTTGACGCCCGCATGGGTACGGTGCTTTCTCCTCGCACCCGCGTCGTCTCCCACCAAAATGGACCTCCATCGAGGTCCATTCATGCCTGGTGCAGCCGACGGTTCCCCTGCCGGCACCCAACGGGCCTACTTCTCAAGAACCGCTGCCAGGGCAGCCCGGACCATGCGCTCGACCACGGGCTTGACGCCTTCGGCAAGATCGTCCCGATATTCGAACGGCGCCAGCTCATTCATGTAAGTGGACTGGCACATCTCGAGCTGAATCGCGTGGATGCCTTGCCCGGGATTACCGTAGTGGCGGGTGATATAGCCGCCCTTGAACCGCCCGTTCGCGACCCAGCTGAAGGGCTGGTCGGACAGCGTCGCAGTGACTGCCTGCAGGATGTGTGGCGCACAGCTCTTCCCCGAATCCGTACCGAGATTGAGATCGGGCAGCTTGCCGTCGAACAGCCGCGGAAGCTCGCTCGCAATGGAGTGCCCTTCCCAAAGGAGTACCGCGCCGAATTCCGCCTTCAGCCGCGCGAGTTCACTCTCGATCTTTGCATGATATGGCCGCCAGTAGGTCTCCAGGCGTTCCACCGCAGTGGCGGCATCCGGCCCTTTCTCTTTCCGGTACAACGGCTCGCCGCGAAAGGTCTCGGTAGGAAACAACCCCGTCGTGGTCTGGCCGGGATAAAGGCTCTCGCCCGACGCCGGACGATTCAGGTCCACCACGTAGCGGGAGTAACGGGCGCAGAGCACCGACGCACCGATTGACTCGGCGAATGCATAGATGCGGTCGAGGTGCCAGTCGGTGTCCGATACTTCGGCCGCGTGGGGATTCATTTCTGCCTGGATCTCCGGCGGGATTTCCCTGCCCAGGTGGGGGATGGAAATGAGTATGGGCGCCGTGCCCTTTCGGAACTTGTATTGGGTATCGGTCATCGCATTGTTTCCTGGCAAACGGGCACAGGCCTCGAACTTTGACCATATCTCGGCCAAAGGGATCCCGCCGGATCATTAGCCGCGATGAAGCTCTGCATCACGATTGCTGATCCAGATACCGCAGCGCCGAACCCCGCGCAGAGAATATCTTGCGGGTAGCGCGGGCGCTGTGCTGGTGAACAGGGCGAGCCCGCTGGCCCGAGTCGACCGTCGCTTCCCATCCCGGGATCAATCCAAGAAACCGACCAGCCAGCAATACCAATGTTCCCCCGAGACCTGCCGAATTCCGTCGCAACGGAAAATCCGGAGGCAGACCGTCCAGGTCCGCTGTCCGAAGCATCCCTGCTTGGTGCCGTCCACAACAGCCCGACTTCCGGGGCAACGACGGTCACCTGCCCATCTGCCAGCGTATATCCGGGACTTCTCGGACTGCTTGCCGCTTACGGGGTGTTCATTGTAGGTAACGGCCTCTTCACGAGCGCGATCCCGTTCCAGATGCTGCGCTTCAACGCGTCAACCACACTGATCGGCGTGGTCCAGTCCTGCTACTACGGCGGTTTCATTCTGGGCGCATTCTTCACCCGCGCACTGATCGAGCGCATTGGCCAGCATCGTGCATTCGTAGCGTTCGCTGCCACGGCCTCGCTGTTTGCGATGGCGTTCTCCTTGTCCAACTCCATACTCAGCCTCTGTGCCTTCCGCCTGGGAACCGGATTCGCGCTGATGGGCATCTATACCACGGTGGAAAGCTGGCTCAACGGCTCGGTGCCGAACTCGATGCGCGGCAGCGTCTTCGGTTCCTATCAGGCCATCAACTTCCTGGCCGTGGGCGCTGGCCAGCTCCTGCTGAATGTCGGTGCGCCAGGCAGCCAGGCACAGCTCCTTCTCGTCCTTGCGCTGTTCACCGCCGCGGTGCTGCCGATCACGATCATGCAAGGATGGCCGTCACGGGTGCCGGACAACCGCCTTGCAAGGACAGATGCCAACGCGTGGACCGACAGCGTGCGCGACATGATGCACAAGGCGCCTGTCGCCGTGCCTGGTTGCATCCTCGCCGGCCTTCTTTATGGCACCTTTTACTCCCTGATGCCGGTGTACCTTGCCCACAGCGGGTTCTCGATCGCGGAGCTTTCCCTGGTAACCGGTGGTTCGCTCATGTGCGCCCTGTTCAGCCAATGGCCAGTCGGAAGGCTATCGGACCGCATGAACCGATGCGCGCTCTCCGCCCGGCTGGCCGTATGCTCTGCTTGCGTGAGCTTGCCACCTGTCATCATGGAGTCGTCCTGGCTCGCCACGGCGTCGACATTCCTGTTTGTCGCAATGACTTTCACGCAATACGGCCTGATCGCCTCGCACGTCAACGATCGCACTTCGCCGGAGCATCGGGTAGCACTCAGCGCCATGCTGATCATCCTCTTCTCCATCGGCGGCCTCATTGGGCCGGCGCTGGTTTCCGCCATGATGGCCGGATTCGGACAGAACGCCTTGCACGTCTTCAATGCTGCGGCATCGCTGTCGCTGGCCTGCTTCACCTGGGGCGAAAGCCGGCGTACCAGGTAACCGTCTGCACTACTTCGCACAACGCGCCGACGGGCTCCGATGCACCTCCAGGGCGCCTCATGCCCCCGTGGCGCCCCAACTGGGGGACAAAACAAGGCTTTCTGAATTCTGTCATTAGCCTTCTTAATACTGGTGCTGCAAGTTGGTGCGATGGCCTAGCATCTCCTCTACTAACGAGGAGACATCGTGAACGAGTTGCGGTTTGACGTGCGCTCTCTGCGTGTATTCGAAGCGGTAGCCAAGAGCGGCAGCGTGTCCATGGCCGCAAGCAAGCTTGGCGTCACGCAGTCAGCCGTGTCGCAGGCCATCATGCAGATCGAGGAGCTGCTCGGCACCAAGGTGCTCGACCGCGCGCGCCGGCCGATGAAGCTGACGCCCGCCGGCATGGCGCTGCGGCGCCACGGGCATAACGTCGTCGATGAGATGGACCGGCTGCTGGCACTGGTTCGCGCATCGGACCTTGTCAATCGCCCGGAGATCCGCATCGGCATGGTCGACTCGTACGCGGCAACCGTCGGGCCAGCGGTCATCAAGGAAGCCATCCAGAAGGGAAACCAGGTGCTGCTTTGGTCTGGCCTGGCCGACAGCCACGCGCAAGCGCTGCTGCAGCGGCAACTCGACCTGATTGTCACCTCGGATCCGATGGATGATAGCGAGAACCTGGTGCGACGGCCATTGTTCACCGAGCCGTTCGTCATCGTGCTGCCCGCCGCGCGACGCGACCAGTTTCGCGACGGCGACCTGCGAAAACTGGCGCGCGAGCTTCCGCTGGTGCGCTTCAGCACCAGATCTCACTACGGGGCCCTCACGGAGCGCTATCTGCGACGCTGCGGCATTACCGCAAAGCGGCATATCGAGATCGATGCCTCCGACCTGGTGCTGGCGATGGTGACCGCCGACCTCGGCTGGGCCATCACCACTCCTCTTGTCCTCTTGCAGAACCGTGCGCATCTCAACAATGTGCACATCCTGCCGATCAAGGGCCCGCCGCTGGCGCGGACGATCTACCAGATATCACGTGCCGGCGAATATGAAGAGACCGGAGAGTTCTTCTACCAGGCGAGCCGCCATGTCCTTGCTGACAACGTTCTTGCCGAGATTGCCAGCGTCATGCCGGTGGTCAGTGCCACATTGCATCTCAACTAGTCATTCCGAACTGAAGATCTATGTCATCCATTGATTCGTCCGTCGGCATGTACCCGACATACCAGCAGCGCTCTGGCTGGAACGCCATGTTGCCGCCGCGGCGGCCGCGAACTTCGGCGGCCACGCGCCGATTTGGCACCATCGTGATCGGCGGCGGCTATACCGGACTTGCCGCGGCGCGGCGCGTTGCGGAATTGCGCCCCAACGAGCAAGTGCTGGTGCTGGAAGCTGCCACGGTCGGTGAAGGGTCCTCCGGCCGCAACTCCGGCTTCATCATCAACGTGCCGCACAACACCAGGTTGGGTGGTCATACCAGTCCCGTCGAAGTCGCCCGCAAGCAGATCCGCATGTACGACGCCGGGCTGCGCTGGCTCGAACAGGCAGTGCGCGAACACGGCATTGATTGCGGCTGGAATCCGATCGGCAAATTCCATGCGGCAGCCAGCGAGGCAGGAGTGGAAAACCTCCAGGCCACGCTAAGCCAATACCGCGACTGGGGCGTGGCCTACACGGAGTTCGACCGTTCCGCGCTTGAGCAGAAGCTTGGCACCAGTTATTACCGATACGGCTATCACGCGCCGAACAACGTCTTTGTCCAGCCGGCGGCGCTGATTCGGGGTCTCGCAGATTCCCTGCCGGCCAATGTCACGCTGGCGGAGAACGAGCCCGTAGTCTCGCTGAGCCATGCTGCACCCTTCAAGGTCAAGACGATCCGCGCGGAGTACACCGCCGATCGCGTCATACTCGCCAACAACGGCTTCGCGAAAGCGCTTGGCATTCTGCGCGACCGGCTCATCACCATTTTCACCTACGCCGCCGTGACACCCCGGCTGCCGGAGGCCGAGCTCGCAAAACTTGGCGATGCCGCCGAATGGGGAGTCATCCCTGCCAACCGGCTCGGTACGACACTGCGCCGCATTCGGGATGGGCGCTTCATGGTGCGCAGTGCGTACTCATATGAGCGTGAGCAATCGTCGAGCGAAACGCTGGCCTTGCTGACGCAAAGCTATCAGCGCCGCTATCCCAATATGCGTTCCCATCAGTTCGAGTACGTCTGGGGCGGAACAACGGCTTTGACACGCAATGGCGCCACGTTCTTCGGGCAGCTCAAGCCGGGACTCTTCGCCTCACTGGGCTGCAATGGCGCCGGCGTTCTCAAGGGCAGCACGTACGGCAGGCTGCTCGGCGAACTGGCCCTGGACGAACATTCCTCGTACCTGGCTGATGCACTCAGCCTGGAAGGTCCCAGCTGGCTGCCCCCGGAGCCGTTCCGGCGCATCGGCGTCGTGTCCGCCATCCGATACCAGGCCTCGCAAGCGGGTCCTGAACGCTAGATCTTCAACCACCACACCGAGAAATTGATATGCCTGACATTCATCGTAGTCATGTAGGAAAGCGCCTGTCCCAGGTCGCCATGCACCAGGGCGTGCTGTACCTCGCAGGTCAAGTACCGAGTGACATCTCGCAGGACATGGCGGGGCAGACCCGCCAGGTGCTTGCATCGGTGGATGCGCTGCTGGCCGAGCACGGCTCGGACAAATCCCGCATCCTGTCCTGCCAGATCTTCCTGACCGATATGTCGCAAGTTGCGGCGATGAATGAGGTATGGGATGCGTGGGTGATCCCGGGCCATACCCCGCCACGCGCGACAGTGGGCGCTATGCTCGCGTCGCCCGACAAGCTTATTGAGGTGGTCATCGTGGCGGCTGCTGGTTGAGCGAACCAGGAACACCATCTCGATGGCACACCCTCCCCTTTTTATTGGCTGTCCGATCGGGGGACAGCGTACAAAAAGGGGCAATCGGAACGGATTTCACCCCCGGACCCGACGCTGTCACCGGGAAACCGAACCGCCGCGGCCGCAGATCTTGCGGCCGCGGATCTCAGCAAGCGCCTTTCAGGGGTAGTAGATGACACTCACTAAGCCTTCCTTTTACAGCGTGACCCGACGTGATCTCGGCAGTCAACTCGCGATGAATATTCCACCCTATATGGCAAACAATAATGCGGTGTTCAAGAAACCATCAGAAGTCCTGATGAACAACTCGAACGACCGTCCCGATGTAGCCGATATCGCCGTTCTTGGCTACAACTGACAGCGGCGTCACGGGGCTGGCAAACCCCCTTCCCTGCTGGCACCATCGTTTGTTGGTTTGCTAGCTCGGCGATTAATTGCATTTTCTGCCCGACAGCCTTTGAGTTGTTTCTGTTTGATGCTCTCGCTTTTGGGTAGCGGACCCAACCTCAGTTTGCACACTGCTGCTGGCGGTCGCCGCCTACGCGTTCTACACCACCATCTTCACCCGCCCGGACCTGCTGCTGCCGTTGTATGCGCTGGCGGGCTTCCTGGTCGGTACCATTGGCGCGGTGCCGTTCGTGCTGGTCAATGCGTTCCCGGCGCAGGTGCGCTTCTCCGGCCTGTCGTTCTCGTATAACGTGGCCTACGCCGTCTTTGGCGGCCTCACGCCGATGATCGTCACGCTGATGCTCAAGCAGGACAAGCTCGCGCCCGCGCACTACGTGGTCGCGCTGTGCGTGCTGGGCATGGTGACGGCGCTGTTCGTCAAGGACCGCTCGCGCGGCTGAAGCGCGGCAGCGGTCGCCTGATACGCAAAGGGAGGGCAGTTGCCCTCCCTTTGTTCATGCCTGCGTGGTCACGGCTCAGCGCCGGTGCTGACGCAGGAAATCCCACATCATCGCGCTGGCATCGGGCCCGATGTCGCTGTGGAAACCGTAGCTGGCGTCGCCGCCACTCCAGGCATGGTCCAGGCCTTCCACCTCCACCAGCGTGACCAGGTCGCGGCTCCAGCGGCCATAGCGGTATTCGCGACTGCGGCCGGGTTCTTCGGCCGGTTCTTCGGCCGGCGCGGCGTCCGGCGTGCCGGCAAGCCGGTCCTCCAGGCCGTTGTAGGCGAGGAACTGGCGCGCCAGCAGCCTGCCGTTGACCGGATGCACCGCATCATCGGCGAGCCCGTGTATCACCAGCGCGGGCATCTCGGGGCCGCCCGGTGTCACGCCGGCGGCGTCCAGCAGCCATGCGGGCTCGGCCGTGGCGCCGTGCCGCATGGCGTGCAGGCCGGCGCGCGGGGTATCGGCGGCGCCGATCACGACGCCGGAATGCAAGGCCACCGCCGCCACCTTGGCGGGATAGCGCAGCGCCACCACCGCGGCCATGGTCGCACCGGCGGACATGCCGGCAAGGTAGATCTCGCGCTCGCGCACATCCTGCCGCGCGGCCAGCGCATCGAGCAGCACCGCCACGGCCTGCGCCTCGCGCCCGCCTTCGGCGGCGCTCAGATCGAACCATTGCCAGCAACGCTGCACCTGCCGCCGCAGCGGCTGTTGCGGGTAAGCGACGATAAAGCCTTCCTGCTCGGCCAGCGCGTTCATGCGCGTGCCGGCGCTGAGCGCATCGGGGGTCTGCCGACATCCGTGCAGCAGCACCACCACCGGCAACGGGCCGCGATGGCGCTTGGACGGGATATAGAGCTGATAGGACAGCTGCGGCACCAGCTCGCCTGGCAGCGCTGCCAGGCGCAGCCGGTGTGCCTGCCAGGTGCCGGGCAATTCATCCGGCGCGACGGGTGGCCTGACGGGACGGCGCAGCCGGGCCGGCAGGTCCTGCGGACGCGATGGTGTCAGCGGGTTCAGTGAGTCAAAGCGTTCCAGCCAGGACTTCACCTGTGTTTCCGTTCGGGCCTGCACCCGGCTCAGGCGCCGGAGTTGTGCGTGCCAGTCAGCGGCTAGGCTCTTGGTCATGAGGACTCCTGCTCATATGACGGAATCTCCCCCTGTGCCTTTGTTGTTGCGTTGCAGCATACCATACCCGGCGAGAGACGGAAGTGAGACAAAGATGGCGTTACAGATCACCGTACTTCCTCGCCGTTTTCCTCCTGGTTTGGCGAAAATATTGAACACCGGATTCGAAAGAATGAAGATCCCGGCAAGTTAGCAGGCGATGCCGGCGTTTTATACTGGCTTGTCGATTACCCTTACCCAGAACTCCCATGCCGGACCACGGCGCCCCCGCCTGTTCGCTTTGCCTGTTCCATGCCGTCTGTGGCGTAGCCGAGACGGGCGGCACGCCGGCGCCCGCGAGCAGCATGCGCTTGCAGCCTGAGCGCCTGACGGTGCGCGCCGGCGACTTTGTATTCCGCCAGGGCCGTCCGGCACTGACTGTGTATCCGCTGCGCGCGGGCAGCGCCAAGCAGGTCTACGAATCGCCACTGGGCTGGCGCCAGGTCACCGGCTTTGCCTTGCCGGGCGATGTGCTGGGACTGGAACCGCATGAAGCGCCGCAGCACAGCACCACCGCGGTGGCACTGCAGGATTCGGTGGTGTGCGCGGTTTCGGTCGAAACGCTGCGCGAGTCGATGGCGGCGCCGCCCTTCCGCATTGCCGCGCTGGAGGTCATGCGCCGCAATGCCGAGCGCGAGCGCACGCTGCTGGTTGCCGTGGGATCCATGAAGGCGCCGCAGCGGATGGCCATGCTGCTGCTGGATCTTGCCGGTGAGCAGGCACGCCGCCATGGCCGGCAGGACGGCACGCTGACGCTGGCGATGTCACGCAGCGATATCGCCAGCCTGCTGGGCCTGACGCTGGAAACGGTATCGCGGCTGCTGTCGCGCTTTGCCTCGGTCGGGCTGATCGCGGTACGCCAGCGGCGGCTGCGCATCATCGACCCCACGGGGCTTGCCTCGATCTATGCCGATCTCGGAGCCGACGCACAGCGGCCAGCGCGCGAAAGAGATCCGGGCGCGGAATTCGCGCCCGGGGTGACGATGTGCCGAGTGGCTTAGTGAGGGTCTTAGTGGCCGGCAGCTCAGTGGTCAGCAGCTCAGTGATCGGCGACCCGCTGCCAGCCGTCCGGCGCGAAACTGCGCTGTGACCTCGCGCGCGCCGCCGTGCCCGGTCCCAGGTCGCGCTGATAGAACACGCGGTCGCTGCCGAGCATGAAAGTATGGACGCCGGTGTCGCCGTAACGGACCGGCCACGCGATGAAGCCGAATTTCGCGTCGCTGCCCCTGGCTGGCGGCAGCAAGCGGTAGTGGTAGCCGTAAAAGGCATCCACCGCCGGTGTGCCCGGCCCCATGGCAAGCGCATCGGGGCCGAGCGGGCTGGCATCCTGTTCGGTCGCAGAGGGCCAGTACAGGCCGTTGGTCTTGCCCGGGGTGCTGATCAACTGGGTCGCATAGCGTCCCTCACCGACCTGCTCCGCATAGCGCTGCTGTGCATCGGCAAGCTGCAGCAGCGTTTCCATCGTGACCAGTTCGTTACGCCCGAGCCGGCGCCGGCGCACCTCCTGCTGGCCGGCCGGCACGTCGAACTGCCAGCCCCGCTGCTGGCGCACCAGTGGTACGGGGAAGGTCCAGCCGCTCTCGCCGACCTCCAGCAAGGCACGGCGCTCGCCTTCGGTCTTGAGCGCGTGGTGCCGCGCCCAGGCGCCCAGGAAGTCATAGATGTCCTCCTGTTCGACACCGCCCGGCGGCAACAGCGACGGGTACTTCGGGCCCAGCACTTGCCGCAGCGCGTCATGGTCGCTGCGCGCGATGGCATCGCCCAGTGCAGCGGCGGCCGCGTCGGGGCTGGGATAGGCCTGCTGCGCCAGCGCGGGCACGCCCGCCGAAAGCGCCACGGCAGCCGCCAGCACACGCAGCACTCGGGCACCCGCCGCGAAAATGAAGGTATCGGTCACGCGCATCATGTCTTACCTCCGGCCATGGCCGAAATGTTCGCCGCCGCCATGCATGCGGCCGCCACCACCCATGCCGCCTTCGCGCATGCCGCCGCCTTGCTGGAAGCCGCCCGCCCGCTGCGGAGCCTGGTGCTGCGGCATCTGGCGTTGCGATGACGCAGCACGCTGCGTCTGCTGGCGCACGCGATCGCCGTTGCCGGCATCGCGCAGCGCGCTGTCCCGGTTGGCGTTGCGGGCCCGGTCGCGGGCCTGCGCCTGGTCCGCCCGCTGGCGCTCGGCACCCGCGGGGCGCGGATTCTGCACGCCGCCACCGGCGGCACCCGGCCGGGTTCGCGCTGCCGCGTTGGCATGGGCTGCATGCCCGGGTATGGCCTGGCCGGTGCGATGCTCGAACGACTGTGCGGCGCGCTCGCGCGCCTGGTCGCGCGACGACGGCTGGCGCTGCACCCCGCCACCGCCACCGCCGGCGCCCGGCCGCTGCGTGCCCGGCGCCGCGCCCGCCTGCCGGTTGGCCAGCCCCGCCTGGCGCTGCTGGTCATAGCGTCCGCGCACCTGGGGATTGTTGTACGGCACGTTGCCGCGATTGACGGCGTTGTGCTGCCAGCTGACATTGGCGCGGTTGACGTCCAGCCGCTGGTTGACGTTGATGTTGTTGTAGCGGTTGACGTTGATATTGACGTCGTGATGGCCCCAGTCGAAGCCGCCCCACATGGCGTCGACCGCGGCCACGCCCAGCCCGAAGCCGATGCCCGCCACCAGCGCGGTGGCAAAGACGGACCCGGGTGGCGGCGGGTAGTAGGCCGGCGGATACGCCGGATACGGCCAGGGGCCATACACCACGGTCGGGTTGTAGGTCGGCACGTACACCACCTGCGGATTCGCCGGAGCGATCTGCACGACCGTGGTGCCGCCGGTCGTCTGCGTGACTACCGTCTGCTGCTCGGTGGTCTTGAGCGTGCCGGCCTTCTGCGCCTGCAGGCGCAGGCGCTGGACCGAATCCATCACATCGTTGGGCTGCGCCAGGAAGGCATCGCCGAGCGACTGCACCCATTGCGGCTCCCGCCCCATCATGTCGAGCACCGAAGGAAAGGCCGCCAGCGACTGTACGCTGGGATCCCATGACTGGCCGCTGACGGCCTTGGTCGCGGCATCGCCCGACAGGCTGGGATTGGCCTTGGACCACTGCGCCGCCGCCGCGACATCGGCCGGGTAGGTCGCTGCCATCAGCACCTGCGACAGCAGCGCATCGGGGTAGAGCGCGATCGGTGCGGTCAGCTGGTCAAGCTGGGCATTGCCGAGTCTGGACTGCGCGGTGGCGGCGCCCAGCGGCGCCATCAGCATGAGTGCCAGGCACCACGCAAAGAGGTGTTTGAGACGTTGCATGTTCACGCTCCACAATCCCGCGATCCCTCGATCCGCGCAGGCGGCCTGCGCCCCCGGGTTGCGCACTCAGCGACGTTGCTGCGTGCATTCTTGCCGATACGCCTCTTCCAGCCGCTTGCGATCCGCCTGGCGCTCCAGTGTCGGGTATGTGCGCCCGTCTGCCGTGGTCACCGACGACTTGCCTTCGGACCACTGGGGGCCCTTCGGCAGCGCATTGATCTGGTCCAGCAACGCCTGGCAGTGCTGGCGCTGCGACGCGGACAAGGTGCCACCGGGGCCTTCGACCACTGCTGTGGCTTCGTCCAGCATCCGCGGCGGCGGTGGCGCCACCATCGGCGTACCGCCGGCGGCAGCGGCGGATGCGGCATGACTCGCTGCCCACGATGTGGCATGCAGGGAAATTGCCACCACGGCGGCCGTCAGCAGGCCGCACTTGCAAACGAACTTCTTCAAAACCAGTACTCCAGGGGCCATGCGCAGCGCATGGCGGCAGCCATGGTGCGCGGCATTGCGTTGCGGAAACCGGCCGTGCCTTCAGCGATCCTTGCTGTTACCCTGGCGGCGGCCGGAATGGTTGCGCAACAGCTCAAGCTTGAGCAGTGCGTCCGCAAGCATACTCTTGAGCCGCGCATTCTCCTCTTGCAGCTCGCGCAGCTTGCGCCCGTCACGGGCATCGTTCTGGCTCTGGTCCCCGTAGCGCGCGCGCCATCCATAAAACGAAGCGTCACTGAAGCCGTAGCGCGCGCACAGCTCGCGCACCGGCACGCCGCTGGCCGCCTCGGCCAGGTAGCTGCGGATCTGTTCTTCCGAATACCGTCTGTTCACGAATCTCTCCGCTCCACAACGGCGCCGGCGCTGGCGCGGGCGCGGGCAACGCCGGCCGCGCCGCCAACCGTGCCGACTCTGGGCGTACGTTAGCCCACGGCTGCGTCAAAAGGCAATTCAGTGTCTTCGCAAGGCGAGTTAAGAAAATTATCTGGGTGGACGTGGCGTGCAGCGTCGCAGCAATAGCCTGCGCATGCCGCCGGCCCCAGGCCTGCGGGCATTTCCGGCACCTCATCTTTCACAAAATCCGCAGGCCTCGCCGTCGCCGCACAGGCTTGCAGGCCGTGCCGGCAAGGCCGCTGCCACGGCCATATTTTGTTAAGCCAATTTGGAGTCCACTTTGTTTCAGCTCGATGGCAATAGCCTGGAAAGCCATGGAAAGCCACGCGCCGCCTGTGCGCCGACAGGGCTGCCCCCATGTACAGCGCGGCGGATAAGGGCGATGAAAACAAAACTAGAAGTCTGTGATCAAATCAAGTTTCTAGGACTTTTGCAGACCATGTATTAAGATTCCTCGGCACAACTAAATTTCGCACGCTTTCGCAATGCGCCACGCGGCGCAAGCAGGAAGCGGCCCGGCAGCCCGCAGCCACCGTTAAAAGAACCGGTGCGCGGTTCTCACGCTGCCGGCAAATATCAGGCCTGAAGGATCGAGAAGTCACCGCGCCAATTTGTCGACGCAAGTCGGAAATTAGGAGTCGTGCATGGTCATTCAATGTGTCCTGCCGGGGCGGCTGGGGCCGATCCGGTCTGTTGCGCTGCCTGTGACGGGCGCTATTTTCCAAGCTGGCTTTGCAGGATGGGCAGGGAACTGCCGCCCCGTCGGATAAGCATGTTTCATGCTTTGCTGCGCGCTCCAGTGCGCGCAGCGTTGTACGCATCAGACAAACAAAAAAACAGAAAAAGATCGCGGATCGGGAGAAGTCAGAATGCGTCACGTCAGCACCAAGCTATTACATGTCTTCGTCCTCGTGATGGAGTATCGCGACCTCAACGCGGTCGCAGCCTGTACCCAGGGACGCGTGCCCACAGTCGCTTATAGCCTGACGCGCCTGCGCGAAATCACAGGCGATCCGCTGTTCATCAAGCGCAATGGCATGCTCGAACCGACGCCCCACGCCTTGCGCCTGGAGCAAACCGCACGCCAGATCCTGGCCAAGTGGAACCAGCTGGTGCGCCCGGGCGAAGCGGGCGTAAGCCAGCGCCGCGCGGACGGCAGGCGGATTTCCATCGGCTTCTCGTCGTCGATCGGCGATCCGGTCATTACGGAAATCCTGACGACGCTGTGCGAGCAGTTCCCGCAGGACAGTTTCATCACGCGTCCCGTGATCGCCGATGCCGCGCTTGCCAGCCATCTCGATAGCGGCGAACTGGATTGCGCGTTTGTCGTCGACGGCGGGCACGACTCCGCGCGCGTGCAGCAGCAGAACATCATGGCCACACCGCGCCGCCTCGTCAGTGCCACCCGCGAAGGCAGCCACGACGAAGGCGAAACGGACTGGATTCTGCTGCAGGAAGATTGCGAAGCCGGCAGCCCGCTGCGCGCGTTCCTGAGCCGGCAGGCCGGCACGCCCGGGCACCGCGAGACCGTAGTGCCTTCCTGGCATACGCAGATCACGCTGCTGCATGCCGCCGGCGGCATCTGCCCGGTGCTGGACTTCAACGTGCCGCTGGTCACGCGCGAGCGCAAGACGCGGCTGCTGGCACCGCCGAGCAGTTTTCCCGAATGGGCCGCCCTGCATTTCTGGGGACCGGAGCGCAGCCGCGACAAGGCGGTGCTGCGCGACATCATGGAAGTCGGCAGCGCGGTGCTGCGCGATCCGCTCAAGGCCATCGACGGCCGCCGCAGCCGGCGGGCCTTCGCTGCCCAGGCCGAGGCTCTCGCCTGACTCGCGCAACGGCGCCTGCGCTCAAGTAGCCGATCCTTCAACGCATTCGATGCGCCGTCAGGCGCTGGCCACCGGCGGCCAGCGCCTTTTTTTATCCTGCGACACGGTGGCGACAGCGCTTTGCGAATTCTCCTACTTTCGCGGCAGGGCATAGCCAGTATTCTGCCCATGCATCGCAGCACGCCGGCCGTCTCCCGTTTGGCCCGACCTGCGGCGATGTGCAGTTGTCTGGCGTCAACTTGTGTGGCGTCGCCATTTCGCCGCACGTCGGCCGACGTGCGGCGTTTTCTTGAGCGCGGCGCGGCATGACGCTCAGCACGAATCTGGACCGAGGAGACCCGATGGCATTGAGGATCCTGCTTGCCGATGACCATCCGGTGGTCAGCGCGGCCGTTGCCGACCGCCTGCACACCCAGACCGGTTGGGAAATCTGCGGCACAGTGACCAGCGCAACGGCACTACTGAACAGCGTCGCGACCCTGCGGCCCGATGTCGTCGTCACCGACTACCACATGCCATCGCAGCAGGAAGGCAGCGGCGACGGGCTGCGCATGCTGGCCGCCCTGCGCCGGCGCCATCCGTCGCTGGCCGTGACCGTGCTGACCATGATCACCAACCCGCTGGTGCTGCGCTCCATCCTCGATACGCAGGTGCATGGCCTGCTGCTGAAAGACGCCCCGCTACCGGAGCTGGTCACCATGATCAGCCGCATCCAGCGCGGCTTCCGCTACATCGGCAAGTCGGCCATGGAGATCCTGTCCCAGGCCGATCCCGGCAACCCGGCGGCAAGCCATGGCGGCGCCGAGCGGCTGTCGGCGCGTGAAATGGAAGTGCTGCGGATGTACCTGGCCGGGCGCTCCGTCAGCGAGATAGCGATTTTGCTGTGCCGCAGCGTCAAGACCATCAGCCGCCAGAAGAACTGCGCCATGCACAAGCTGGGGGTCACCAACGACCGCGAGCTGTTCGAATTCGCTGCTCTCAACGGCATGCTGCTGTCCGGCTGCTGAATGGCCGGTGCCAGCACGGGCCCCGCCCTTGGCCCCAGCACTCAGGACACGGCGTCCGGCTGCTCCAGCCGCGCCAGCGCATGCGTGATGCCGGTCTCCAACTGCGCCAGCCCGCGCGACAGGTCTTGCATGGTCTCCGCCGAGACCTCGGTCAGCAGATCCTGCAGGAAGGCAGAGCGCAGCGGCATCACGCGCGCCACCACTTGCTGCCCGGCCTGCGACAGCGTGACATGGGTCACGCGGTTGTCGCGCTCCGATGTGGTTCGCTCTACCCAGCCCATTTCCTGGATGGCCTTGAGCTGGCGCGTCAGCGCGCCCGGATCCATGCCGACGCGGTCGGCCAGCGCCCGCTGCGCGATGGCATCCTCCTGCAGGTAAAGCGCATGCAGGATCCGCCAGCGCGCCAGCGGCAGGCCGATGCATTGCTCGAATGCGGCCGCATACGCGCGGTAGGTGCGTCCGAACTGCTGCAGTACGGCCACGCTTTGTCGCTCCAGTTCCATCCATTCTCCTCAGGGACACACAGGTGCCATCACAGGCGCAAGCGCCGCATCCGGCATGCGTTCACTCCGCCGCCATCGCCGGCTCCGCGGTGCGCACCAGCGTGACCGGCGGCACCCGGTGCGCGCACCAGACGCCCACCGCCGCGGCGATCCCGGCGGCCAGCAGGCCCAGGTGGATCGCGCTGACCAGCGACATGCGCGCCTGCTCCAGCAGCAAGGCGCCATTGTGCCCGGCCTGGCCGAGTTCGCCGAGGAGTGCCAGTTGCGAGGCCTTGTCGATCAGCACCTGCGGATCGCCCATGCGCGCCGCCCATTGGCTGGCACCGGCGGCGGCCATGGCGTGGTCGACGCCGCCGGTATAGCTGCGCGTGACCAGCGTGCCGACGATCGCCGTACCGACCATGCCGCCCACCATGCGCAACGATTGCAGCATCGCCGTGGCAATGCCCAGATGCTCGCGCCCGGCGGTCTGCTGCGCGAACACCGTCAGGTTGGGCATGATGAAGCCGAGCCCGCATCCGCCCACCAGCATGATGGCGAGCAGCATCCCATGCGGCATGGCGCGCGTGGCCTGCGACAGGACCAGCGTGGCCAGCGCCAGCATGCCAAAGCCAGCATACAGCATCGCGTTGGGCCGGCGGATACGGGTGATGACGCGGCCATTGACGATGCTGCCGACCGTGATGCAGACCACCAGCGGCGTGATCAGCAACCCCGCCTCCTTCGGCGACAGGCCAAAGCCGCCCTGGAACAGCAACGGTGCATACAGCAGCAGCGCGAACATCGTGAAGCCGGCGAACACCGACAACAGGAACAGCGGCGCCAGCCCGGGATCGCGGAACATCTCCACCGGCAGGATCGGGTTGGCGCAGCGCTGCTCCCAGTGCCACAGCGCTACCATCGCGAGGGCCGACAGCACCAGCAGGCCCGCGGTATAGGCATCGAAGCCGCGCCCGGGCAGCAGTTCAACGCTCATCTGCATGGCGCCCAGGCCAAGGGCGATCAGCAAGGCCCCGAGCCAGTCCACGCGCACCGGCCCGCTGTGCGCCTGCTGGCGCAGATGCGGCAGATAGCGCCAGGCAAACCACAAGCCCAGCACACCGACCGGCAGATTGACATAGAAGACCGCGCGCCAGCCGTACCACTCGGTCAGCACACCCCCCAAAGAGGGCCCGATGGCATTGGCGATGCCGAATGCCGCACTTAGCATCACCTGCCAGCGCAGCCGCACATGCGAATCGGGAAACAGGTCGGCAATGCAGGCGAAGGCCGTGCCCACCAGCATGCCGCCACCGATGCCCTGCAGCGCCCGCGCCAGCACCAGGAACGGCATGCTGGTCGCGAGCCCGCACAGCACCGAGGCGACGGTGAACACCACGATCGACGCCAGCACGAAGGGCTTGCGTCCGTAATAGTCGCCCAGCCGGCCGAAGATCGGCACGGTGATGACGGATGTCAGCAGGTACGCCGTGGCCACCCACGCGTAGTACTCGAAGCCTTGCAGCTCCGCCACGACAGTCGGCAGCGCGGTACCGACCACAGTCTGGTCCAGCGCCACCAGCATCACCACGAAGGACACGCCGAGCATGGCCAGCAAAGACTTGCGAAACGGCAGGACCTGGCCGGTGGCCTCACCGCTGTGTGGCTGGGGCGTCATGTGATTGCTCGATCAATCGTTGTTATGTCAATGATTATAGGGCAAAGCGAGGCGGCTTGTTGAAGGCGCTCCCGACCAGGAGCCCGACGAGATTGCAGGCGCAGGCAACCTGAATTAGGCCTCCCTCTCAAATTGACAAAGGACGCTGGCCTGACCGCTATCCCAAACTGGAGGCCCCCGCTAACCGGCGCCGAGATACCAATGCCGGAACATCTCGCGCGCCGGCGCCAGGTAACTGCCGATATCTTCCTGCCGGCCGTTGGCGTACCAGTGGCAATAGCAGCCATGGAATACCGCCAGCAACGTGCGCGCCATCTCCGGCGGCAGCGGGCGCTCCGGCGTGCCGAGTGCCTCCACCAGAACCCGCACATGGCCGTTCCACCCTTCGCGGATATGCTCGCGCACGCTCTGCGGCGCATTGCCTGAAAACAGCAGCGCCAGCACGATCCCCTTGGTTTCCGGGTTGCGCGTGAAGTAGTCGGCTACACGCTCGAACAACTCATCCACGCGCTGCGACACGGTCAGGCCTGGCAGGTCGGCCGGGTCGAACTGCACCTCGATTTCCTGGAACAGGCTGATCGCAGCCTCCGCGAGCAGCATTTCCTTGCTGCCGAAATGCCACAGCAAGCTGCTCTTGGCCACGCCCGCGTGCGCAGAGACCTGGTCCAGCGTGACTTCACCATAGCCGTGCTCGGCGATCAGAGCCTTGGTCAGGCCGATGACCCGCTGCCGCGTTTCGAGGCCGCGCCGGTATTTGGTCGCCCCGGCCCCGCGTGGCGGTGGTGTTTCCGGTGCTGTGTCGTGGGGGCGGTCGATGCCTGGGGCACCTTCTTCCGATGTATGCATGGCTGCTTCGGCACTGGGCCTGGTAAATGTTTAGCTTCGGCCACTTTTCCTCTCGGTATTTGCCCTAAAGGCCGCACGCCGTCCTTGACAGCCTACCATCACCCTCACCAAACTTGAAATTGTACTGACTGTTCAGAACAAATTAAGGGGATATGTTTATGGTGGATGCTGCACAATCAACGGGCCTGCAGGCGCTGCTGGCAAGGCAGCGGTCAGCCTTCATGGCGTCGCCCTTCCCCTCGCTCGCCCAGCGCCGAAACACACTGCAGCGGCTGCGCCGGGCGATTCGCGGCCACGCCCACCGGCTCTCCGCCGCCGCGGCCCGCGACTTCAGCGCGCGCGCCGAAGCCGAGACGCTGATGGTGGACGTACTGCCGTCAGTGCTTCATATCAACCACCTGCTGCGCGGCCTGCGGCGCTGGATGAAGCCATCGCGCCGGCACACCGAACTATTGTTCCTCGGCAATGGTGCACACGTGATGTACCAGCCCAAGGGGGTGGTCGGCATCGTGGTGCCGTGGAATTTCCCGGTCTATCTTGCGCTCGGTCCGCTGGCGACGGCGCTGGCCGCCGGCAACCGCTGTATGGTGAAAACTTCGGAATACGCGCCGCACACCTCGGCCGCGCTGCGCGCGCTGCTGGCCGAAGCCTTCGACGAAGACGCGGTGGCCGTGGTCGAGGGCGATGCCGACGTGGCGCGCGCCTTCACCGGCCTGCCGTTCGACCATATCGTCTTCACCGGCTCGCCCGAGGTGGGCCGCCACGTCATGCGTGCCGCCGCCGACAACCTCACGCCCGTGACGCTGGAACTGGGCGGCAAGTCGCCGGCGATCGTGTCGCGCAGCGCGGCGCTGGCGACAGCGGCCACGCGCATCGCCCATGGCAAGACCCTGAACGGCGGCCAGATCTGCGTCGCGCCCGACTACGCGCTGGTGCCGGAAGAGCTGGCAGGATGTTTTGCCGAAGCCGTGCTGGCTGCCGCCGCCCGCATGCATCCACAGGGCAGCGACGACTACACTGCCGTTATCCACGACGCCGCGCTGGCCCGCCAGCGGGCGCTGCTCGACGACGCCCGCGCAAAGGGCGCGCAGGTCCTCGCGGCGGCGATGCCGGCGGACGGCCGGCGCCTGCCCTTGCATGTCGTGCTCGGCGTCACGCCGCAGATGCGCCTGGCGCGCGAGGAGATCTTCGGTCCGATCCTGCCGGTCGTGACCTACCGCACCTTCGACGACGCCGTCGCCCACGTGCAGCGCGGCACGCGGCCGCTGGCGCTCTACTACTTCGGCCATGACAAGGCCGAGACCGGTCCGCTGCTGGAGCGCACTCACGCCGGCGGCGTCACGCTCAACGACTGGGGCTGGCACGTGGTCAACCACGACCTGCCCTTCGGCGGCACCGGCACTTCCGGCATGGGCAACTACCACGGCGCCGAAGGCTTCCGCGAGCTGTCACACGCCAAGGCCGTGTTCAGCGAGCGCCGCTGGTTCCCGATTGCGCTGTTCCACCCGCCATACGGCGGCCGGATCCAGCGGCTCGCACTGCGCATGTTTCTCGGCAAGCCACATCCGACCGAGGCAGGTACCGCCCTCCCCGCCGGCACGAGGGCGGCCCCGCCGGCCACGCCCCGCTGAGCCAGGTGCCCGCCGGCCATCTGCAATGGGCCGGCAACGGACACATGCTCCCCTGACAACGACCCTACCCAGCAACACTGGAGACACCATGTTTCGCAAGTCCGCCGCTTCCGCGATCTCTATCGCCTGCGCCCTGATGCTGCCGCTGCCCGCCAACGCTGCCGAACCGCAGGTAGCCCCGGGCGATGTCACCGCGGCCACGCGCCAGGCCAACGCCGAGGTGCTGAAGCGCCTGCCTTTCGCCAACCGGCAGGATTTCGAGGACGCCCGCCGCGGCTTTATCGGCACCCTCGACCGTGGCGAGATCCGCGACGCCAGCGGCCGCGTCATCTGGAACCTCGACGCCTACGCCTTCCTGAAGGACGACGCCGCGCCGGCATCGGTCAACCCGAGCCTGTGGCGCCAGGCGCAACTCAACCTGCACCACGGCCTGTTCCGCGTGACCGAGCGTATCTACCAGGTGCGCGGCTTCGACCTGTCCAACATGACCGTGGTGGAAGGCGACACCGGCCTCATCATCATTGACCCGCTGCTCACCGCCGAAACCGCGCGCGCCGCGCTCGACCTGTACTACAAGCACCGCCCGAAGAAGCCGGTCGTCGCGGTGATCTACACCCATAGCCATGTCGACCACTTCGGCGGCGTCAAGGGCGTGGTCAGCGAAGACGACGTCAAGGCGGGCCGCGTCAAGATCATTGCCCCCGAAGGCTTCATGGAAGAAGCCGTCAGCGAGAACATCTACGCCGGCAACGCCATGAGCCGGCGCGCGCAGTACATGTATGGCCCGCTGCTGCCGAAGGGCCCGCGCGGACAGGTCGATGCGGGGCTGGGCAAGACGGTGTCGCTCGGCACCGTCACGCTGATCCCGCCCACCGACCTGGTCGGCAAGACCGGCGAGACCCGCACCATCGACGGCGTGCAGATCGAGTTCCAGATGGCGCCCGGCACCGAGGCGCCGGCCGAGATGATGATGTACTTCCCGCAGTGGAAGGCACTGTGCGCGGCCGAGGACGCCACCCACACGCTGCACAACCTTTACACCATCCGCGGCGCGCAGGTGCGCGACGCCAACCAGTGGTGGCGTGCGCTGGACGAGACCGCCGACCGCTATGGCCACCGCACCGAAGTGGTCTTCGCCCAGCATCACTGGCCGATGTGGGGCCAGCAGAATATCCTTGCGTACCTGGGCAAGCAGCGCGACGGCTACAAGTACATCCACGACCAGTCGCTGCGGCTGGCCAACCAGGGCTACACCATGACCGAGATCGCGGAAATGGTGAAGCTGCCGCCGTCGCTGGCCAACCAGTGGGACCTGCGCGACTACTACGGCACCGTCAACCACAACGCCAAGGCGATCTACCAGCGCTATCTCGGCTGGTACAGCGGCAACCCGGCGGACCTGCACCCGCTGCCGCCCGAGCAGTCCGCACAGCGTTACGTGCGCTTCATGGGCGGCGCCGACAAGGCGCTGGAGCAGGCGCGCGCGTCGTACGCGCAAGGCGACTACCGCTGGGTGGCCGAGGTGGTCAAGCACGTGGTCTTTGCCGATCCGAAGAACCAGGCGGCGCGCAAGCTGCTGGCTGACGCGCTCGAGCAGATGGGCTACCAGGCCGAGTCCGCGGCCTGGCGCAGCGCCTACCTGGTGGGCGCGTACGAGTTGCGCAACGGCGTGCCCAAGGCCCAGTCCACGCACTCGGCCAGCCCCGACATGGTCCGAGCGATGACTGACACCATGTTCCTGGACTTTCTCGCCGTGCGCCTGAACAGCGAACGCGCAGCCGGCAAGCAGGTGAAGATCAACTGGGTCCAGCCCGACACCGGCAAGCGCTACGCGCTGTCCGTCGACAACTCGGTCTTCATGTATCGCGCGGAACGCCAGCACGCCGACGCGCAGGTCACGCTGACCGCGCCGCGCGCCGTGCTGGTCAGCGCGCTGCTTGGCCAGACCACGCTGCAGGCGGCAACGGCTGCCGGACAGGCAAAGCTCGACGGCGATCCCGCCGCGCTGCAGACGCTGTTCGGCATGCTCGATAAGTTCGACCCGCAATTCGAGATCGTGGCACCGTGATCCACGCCGACGGCGCGCGATCTTCTCCGCTTTAAAATCCTGCTTGACCGAGGCACCATGACCACAAAACCCTGGCTCGCCAGCTATGGCGACATTTCCGTCGAGATCGATGCGGACACGCCGTGCTCGCTGACCGCGCTGTTCGACGCCGCACTGCGCCAGCATGCCGACCGCCCCGCCTTCACCTGCCTGGGCCAGACGGTGCGCTACGCCGATATCGACGCGCAGTCGCTCGCCTTCGCCGCTTACCTGCAGTCTGCGCTGGGCGTGCGCAAGGGTGACCGCGTCGGCGTGATGCTGCCCAACCTCATTGCCTTCCCGATCGCGCTGATCGCGATTGCGCGCATTGGCGCGGTGCAGGTCAACATCAATCCGATGTACACGGCGCGCGAGCTCGAGCACCAACTCAACGACGCCGGGGTGGAGATACTGGTGGTCTTCAGCGGTGTCAGCGGCACCGTTGCCGAAGTGATGGCGCGAACGCCGCTCAGGACCATCATCGCCGCCGGACCCGGCGACGGTACCGGGACGGCGTTGCCATCGCCGCCGGTCGATGCGCGGCTGGCGCAGGCAATCGGCCTCGACGCGGCCATCGCGCAGGGTCGCCTGCTGCCGCTGCAGCCTGTGGAAGTCGAAGGCAACGACCTGATCTTCCTGCAGTACACCGGCGGCACCACAGGGGTGTCGAAGGGCGCGGCGCTGTCGCACCGCAACCTGGTCGCCAACGTGGCGCAGTTCAAGGCGATGGTGGCGGACAACCTGGCCGACGGCAAGGAAGTGGTGGTGACCGCGATCCCGCTGTACCACATCTTCGCGCTGATGGTGAACTTCATCACCTTCTTCACGGTCGGCGCACGCAACTGGCTGGTGCCGAACCCGCGCGACATGGACGCCTTCATCGACGTGCTCAAGGCTTCTCGCTGCACCGTGCTGACGGGAGTCAATACGCTCTACGCCGGCCTGGTTGCGCATCCGCGCATCGGCGAGGTCGATTTCTCGGCCTTGCGGCTGGCCGCGGGCGGCGGCGCTGCAATCGTGCCGGCCACGTCGCAGCGGTGGAAGGCGCTGACCGGTGTGTTTATCCGCGAGGGCTACGGTTTGTCCGAGACCAGCCCGATCATCAGCTTCAACCCGCCGACGGCCGACGCCTTCAATGGCACGACCGGCCTGCCGCTGCCGTCCACCGATGTCAGGCTGCTTGGCGAAGACGGCCGCGACGTGCCGCCTGGCGCGGCGGGCGAAGTCTGCGTCAAGGGGCCGCAGGTCATGCGCGGCTACTGGAACAAGCCGGAGGCCAACGCCGAAGCGTTCACCGCCGACGGCTACTTCCGTACCGGCGACATCGGCATGCTGACCGAGCAGGGCTACCTGAAGATCGTCGACCGCAAGAAGGACATGGTGATCGTCTCCGGCTTCAATGTGTTCCCCAATGAAATCGAGGCCGTGGTCAGCGACTGCCCCGGCGTGATCGAATGCGCGTGCGTGGGCGTCAGCGACGGCCACTCCGGCGAGGCGCTGAAAGCCTACGTGGTGAAGGCCGCAGGCGCGACGCTGGATGCCGCGGCATTGCAGGCACATTGCCGGGCGCAACTGACCGGGTACAAGGTGCCGAAATCGTTTGAATTCGTCGAGGCCTTGCCGAAGTCGACGGTAGGCAAGGTGCTGCGGCGGGAGTTGCGGCCGCGAGGGTAGAGTCAGTTCGCGAGCCTCACCGCTATGGCCGCGGAAGGATGTGGCGGCAGGCATTTGCTTTCGCCCGTCCGGCTGGTCAAAGCGCATTAACGCCTTTTTCCTGTGGCTGATTGCGACCGTGCCGAGGACGGTGGCGGCATCAAGCCGGGCTAGTGTCCTGCGTCAGAAATTCGCAGACAAAATCGCCTGATGCTGGCGAGGATGTCATCGGCGGACTTCGTCCACACGAAAGGCGTGGGGTTGG